>JACFNL010000099.1 GCA_019454875.1 Candidatus Cloacimonadota bacterium
CGGGGCCAAGCAGGTGGTTCTTGGTCATCTGGATATTGGGGTTCTGATAGGATTAAATATTTTGTCCTCCCGATGTTTTGCCGTGTTGAATCGCCTAAATGCAATGAGTGAGGGAATCGCTAAGGCCAAACGGGCCTCTATGGCTTTTTTGGATCTTCAAAATCTGCCTTTGGAACCTGTAAAGGGAATTGTTCCAGCATCTTTAAGCGGTGGTATTGAATTTACTGGTATTTCGATTAGTTACCCAGGCCAGCCTCTATCAGTAATTGAGGATCTGAATCTTTTAGTTGAGCCTGCAAAAATTGTTGGTATCACTGGGCCCAATGGAGCAGGAAAGACTTCCTTGATTCGTACAATACTTGGATTGCGCCATCCAGCCAAGGGGTTGATCAAGGTTGATGGGATGGAGATGCGTCAGCTTGTGCCCCAGTGGTGGAGGCAACAGATAGCCTATGCTCCCCAGGATTTACATTTTTTTGAAGGGACAATCAAAGAAAACATGTTAGTCAGGCAACCTGATTTTTCTGAGGAAGAATTGTTAAAGTTATGTGAGTTAACGGGATTAGGCACATTTTTACTATCCCGACCAGAAGGGTTGCAAACAAAAATTATGGGAACCGGTGATCACCTGCCCATGGGGGTTAGAAGAAGGATGGCATTGATTCGTGCCATGGTGGGAGAATCTAAAATTATTCTGTTTGATGAGCCTACGGAAGCCTTGGATGCAATGGGCATGCAATCTGTGGCCCAGCTTTTAAACATTCTGGCTCGCCAGAAAAAGACGGTTTTTATAGCAACCAATGAATCTTTTATTTTACAGGCCTGTGATCAGGTGATTCAGCTTGATTCCAGCCCTAGATATAAAATTGTGCTGTCCAAAAACAAGGGGCCTCAGTGATGGCTCCAAGAATGACAATCTGGATTCTGGCTGGTGGCTTTTTATTAATGCTTTGTTGGGCATACATGGCCCCCCTTGATATTGCAAGTCATGCTATGGGGGAGGTGGTTCCTTTAGGACAGCTTAAGCGAATTCAGCATCTTGAAGGTGGTATTGTGCACCAGATATTTGTGCGCGAAGGACAAACGGTTTTGGAGGGAGAGCCATTGTTTGAACTGGAGAGGACGGCTTCAGAGGCTTCATTTTCCGAGGTACACACCAGGTTCTGGTCCATGCGTCTTAAGGAGTTCCGCATTTTGTCGCAGCTGGAGAAAAAAGAGACCCTTGAGATTCCAAAAGATTGGATACATCTAGCAGACCAGGATCGGGAGGCAGCACTTCAGCTTTTTTTGGCAGAACAGATAAGAATGCGCACCGATGAACAGATTCATGATTTAAAAATAAGACAAAGAGAGCAGGAAGTCACAGAGATGGAGTCCAGAATTTCTGGTGGTGCTAAAAGACTTGGTTTATTACAAAGGCAGGTTGGAATTAGTGAAAAGCTTCTATCCCAGGAGTTAGTCAATGATTTTGAGCATATCCAGATTCTTAAGGAAAAGGAATCATTACAAAGTGAACTGGATATTTTAAAGACACAAAACCTAAAGGCAAGATCGGCTCTTGAGGAAGCTATGGCCTCCAAATCTTCTGCCTATCTGATGGCAGTGGAAAAATGGAGACAGGAGCTTGAAGAAGTACAGATGGAGCTAAAGACCTTGGAGGAAAGGCTCAAAAAAGTAACGGACAGCCATGACAGAACCATTATCAAATCGCCTATGGATGGAACTGTTTTGTCTTTGTTTATTGTTACCAAAGGTGGAGTAATCGCACCTGGTGGGACTGTAATGACTTTGGTACCCAAAACCCAGACTCTGGTCATTGAGGCCAGACTGCCTCTTGGAGATGTGGGATTTATCCATCCAGGACAACAGGTAAGACTATCACTTATGGCACCTAGCCTAAGCGGGATTCCACCCATAGACGGAGAAGTTTTAAGTATCAGCCCCGATGCCCTTACAGATCCAAAGACCGGGCCTTATTATCTGGTCAGAATAGAGCCTTCATCTCAGGAGTTTCAAAGCCCCTACATCCAGTACCCTCTCAAACCAGGTCTTCAGGTGATGGCTTCCATTCTAGTTGGACAAAGAACCGTTTTACAGTATTTTCTGGAGCCAATTCTTGGGGATTTGAGCCTGGCCTTGACCGAACGATGAATTTTTATTCCCGTCTGAAATTATGGTAGATCCCGGCCTTGCGATCCCATAAAAACACAGTCCAGAGATAACTTTGATATTTGATTTCGCAGTTTTTTCTTAAAAACAATTCGATTCTGGCACCAGGATATTCCCAGCGAAGATTTTTGGTGCGCGAGCGAAACTTCTCGCGGTTAACAGCTATCCAGAGTCTTTCTTCCTTGGCAAATACATTCATCATTTGCTCAACCGTGTAAATTACCTCGGCGTTCCCGTTTCTATCTCTAAGTTTTCCCTCATTATCAAGGTAAACAAAGTCGTAAAGGAGGGGGAATGCAATATCGTAGTCGGATTGATTTGTCTCCAGTAACATTCCATGTGGGTGAGGTTCAGTAACCGAAACCTTATCATTTGGCAGACGATTCTGCTTAATAAACTGAAAGGCTGCTGAGGCATCTCCCAGGATTTTGGTGGAGTAGGATTCAATAATTCTATGTGGAGAAAACGAGATTGCAATTGTAGTCAAAAACATAAAACTCAAGAGGATTTTAAGTCTTCGGTAAATGCGCAGGTTTTCCCTGTCCAAAAGCACAAATGCCGGGATGGATGAGATTCCCCGTTCCAGACTGTAAAGGCTTATGATAAGCCAGATTGGAATAATCCAATACTGATACCGAAGCGATTCTGCGGTCACAAAAAAGTTGGTAAATATGACTCCTGTGATCAGAATCAACAGAAGAGCAAGGGCGTTGCGATTTCTATCATAAAGGATTAAAACCCCTAGGCTGAATAGAATCAGAGAAAGAGGCAGATGCAGTCTGGAGTAGGCAAAAAATACGGAGAAAAAGTTCATGGGGCTTGAAAAATTCAGGGCAATGGTTGCTTCAACATTAGGAGAAATACCTTCTAGCCTGGTCATGGTCTGGGTTTGAAAAATCATTACATTCACCAGGGTTACAAAAACAACCAGTATTGCCCCGCTCATCAGTTTGATTTCCGATTCCAGGGGCCGGGGTGCTGCGTACAAAAGATAGACAAACAGCATCTGAATCCCGATGACAGCACTCAACTCCTGAGAAAGAATGGCACACATAAAGGCAAACAGAGTCCACAGGCGATATTTGGACTGCTGTCCATAAACAAATCCCCTAAGAAAAAAATAGAAGGTCAAAAGGGCAAAAAACTGCTGCTGCTGGTAGAAACGACCTATATGGGAGCTAAATATTAAAAACGGGTGTATGGAGTAGAGAAAAAATGCGGATAATCCTACCCAGGGACGAAGAAGGATTCGAGCTCCCATCAGGTATAGAACCCAGCCTGTAAACACTCCAAACAGGGCTGATTTGACCCTGATTGTAAATAGATTATCTCCAAACAGATACACTGCTAAACCCGTTGCATAATGGTAAAGAGGGCTTCTGGTGTACCAGATAGATTCGCTGTACTGGGGTTTTCCCGTTTGTGCAATGGCAATAGCGGCTTGAATGGAAGCATACTCATCATCATCAACGGTTTGAAAATCAATTTCCCAGGCCCGTAAAAAAAAACATAAAAGGGATACCCAGACCAGTGGAATCCACCACCATTTTCGATTGGGGAGGGTCTTTAACAGGATAGATGCTCCGTAATAACCAGGTGGTAATGTATTTTGGTAAAACGACCATATCAGTAACAAAAATGCGGCTGCCAGAACCGAGGCCCAGGCATCACCAGAGTAAAAGTACACGGACTCTGATCTCTCTGCAAAACCGATCTGAACCAGGTTGGCGCACAGAAGAAGACACAGGGGGGGAAGAAGTCCAAAAGTCAGTTTACTCAAACTGTCACTGAGTTTTTTCTGTGAGGATTCGCTGGTATTAAAGCTGAGGTTTTTAATAAAAAAACCATAAGGGATGACAAAAACCAGCATCGTAAAGGCCAAGGTCAGTCCCCAGTAAAAAAACTTGAATTTCTGATTGTATACAGCTCCACGATATTTTCTGGATGGAAGTTTAACCCCAGGTTTTCTGGCTTTGCCGGCCATGAGGGAATCTTCAGTATGAATCACTTCACCCTTGAGATTGTAAACCGATGTTTTCCAGGATGAATCCGTTTCAAACATTCGGATACTACCGTTTTGGTGTTCTATCCTGGCATCAATGGCAAATCTTGCAGTCCAGTTCAGGGTCAATAATGAATCCTGGTTTAAAAGTTTTACCCTGATTTTATTTGTTCCTGGTTTCAGAAGGGTGGTGATAATGTAGCAGTCAAAAGACTCCTGATGTTCCCGATGTGTCAGGGAAACAGGCTTTCGATCCATGGGCCTGGAATCCGTAGATTTCTGAATTTTTTTGGCTTCCTTGATTTCATCGGCTGAGGTTGCTCTCCAGTAGGCAGGAGACTTTTTTCTGACCTCGGACTTGTATTCAGTTTCTTCATTGTCTGAAAATCGGGGATTTTCATAGCGGTTTCCAGAAAACATTCCTGCCTGTTCTTCACCGCCCATCTCTTCCAGAAGTTCACGGCTGCTACTGCTGATTTGGTTACCAATAATCCATTGCCCGGATCCGAGATCTGATTTTCCCTGATGCACTGGATTGACTCTCATGTCATTGATAAACAGATCATAGCGTTGTGTACTGACTATGCGTAGCCAGGCATGAACCGGTCTCTCATAGAGTTGCCACTCTGTGGAAAATTCGATATCTGATTGTGGATTTGAGGATGGGGATTTAATGGATTCTGCCTGAAACGGGCGACGATAAATACCTGGATCAAAATAGGATATCAGTAGTTCATTAGGAGGGGCTGACTGTTCAGCAAATTTCCAGTTCCCATCATCATATCCTGATTCAAACCACCCATAACCAGCACCATGTCCCGGGACGGTAGCCGATTTCCAGGTGGTATCACTTAAAATTAGTTCCTGATCTCCTGATTCATACAGGATGGTGCCTTCAAACAGAAGTGATGCAGGTGCCTTGCGGCTTTCAATATTGATGGCAATTAAATTTGTGCCTTTGGTTAAATGCCCGGTAATATCAACAAAAGTGGGAATTCTGGTATTGTCGTGGCCACTCCATTGATATTCCCTTGGAAAATTCAGGCTTAAAAGGGAGAGAATTGGAGCAATTTTCTGTCCTGCCTCACTCCAGCCATTCTGGAAGGGACGGGTGGGCCTAAACAGTACATTGCGGCTGACGGTATTTCCATTGATAGTCAGTTCATAGGATTCGTTGGCAGAGATCATGAGGTAGGCTGAGGCTGGTTCGGATTTTAAAACCACGGTTTTACGGAAGTATCCTGAGTAGGAGTCATTCTCAGCCTGAATCCACAGGGCCTTTGGTTTTATGTAGCGAATTTCTGCCCTGAATTGAAAAAACACCTGAGCGATTGCATAAGCCGTGAGGATAGACAGAAAGAGACCAAGAATGAGATTAAAGACCACCTGTCTGATTAAAAGCTGTTTCATGGGCGTTTCAGTTTAAGAGTCTCTTTGAGATCTCCCATCAGATAAGAGGCGAGCATGTGATTGTGACGACTGATAGCCAGTATGGTTCGTTTTTTCATAGAATGGACTGGTTTTAAGCTACTCTCTAAAAGGCGGTCAAGTTCGGGTATTTTGTGGACTCTTGAAGATTTTATGTAGGCAATCTGTAAAGCATAATTGGCTTTGACATTCAGATGATTGTATTTCATAACCTGACTCAACAGTTCAATTGCGGCATCGTATTTTGCGGAGTTTATAAGATAAATTCCATGTCTTGTCAGGGACCGTATACATTCTCTGCCTACAACAGAGTGGGATGGAACCTGTTCAAGCAAATCCAGATATTCTTTCTGACTTTGGTAGATTCTTTGAATTTTTTCCATCTGAGTAGCCTGAAAAAATCTGGCCTCATAAGTAGCTAGCCCAAGCCTGTTTTGAATCAAGCCTTTTTGCATGAGAAAGGTGGAGCTTTGAGAGAGGGGAGGGAAGATTTTTTCAGCGATCTGCAAGGCATCGAGGGAATTTTGATATTTACTATTTAGTATTCTTTGGTGGGCCTTGCTTATATATTGGGCTGAAACAAACACAGGGGCTAAAAACAGGGGTATACAAAGGGCAATACAGAAAGTAAATCCGGCAAGGGCCAGGCGTAACAAATGATAGTCCACACCACCCTGTGGTCGTATCAGGGCTGTTAGAAGTAGAACTATTCCCCAGATAGCCATATGCCAGCCTCGAGAGGAATATCTTGTGAAGCTTTCTGTGTAACCCAGGTACTCAAAAAAAATCGCAAAACTACTGAATTGCAATAAAGAAGGAATGGATTTGGGAATAGGGACTATGCTGATATCCCGGGCATGATCCGTTACAATTACATCCTGCTTAAAATTGAAAAAGCCTTTTTCCTGAGAAGTGTATACATCCCCGCCCAACCAGGTCATCATATCCTGCTCCAGGCTGTACCAGGCTGCAATACCTGATTCTCTAGGGCTAAAGTAGATGTTCAGAGCGGGAAAAAACAATAAAATTCCAAGGAGACAGCCTAAAATGATACAGACTTTCTGCCTGGAAACAATTCCCATGAAACTAAGGACTATCAGGTTCATCAGGGTCAAAAGGAAACAGAATTTAAAAGGCAGTGTAGTGGGGGCCTCTTTGAGAAGATAAGGAGTAGGCAGACTAGGATCGGTTGGTAGTGGAACACTAAACCAGGAGAAATAAAAACTGACAAGTATTAGAACTGCACCACTTAATCCGGCAATAAGAGAAAGAATCCTGGGAAGATGAAAGATGCGGATTTCAGAAATCCTTCTTTCCAGAAATCCCACGGGACCATTAATCAACCGAGTCAGAAATCTCAAAGAGATCTCCATCTTCCAGCACCTGATGTCCATCGGTTATGATCGTATCACCTTCAGATAGACCACTAAGAACCTCGCGAAAGCCCCCGTCTTCCATACCAACACGGATAGCCTTAAGACTTCTTTGATTGTCCTTGTTGATCACATGAACAATCCCGTGCCCAGCAGATACTCCGGAAACGGCACTGTTAGGAACACTTAAAACTTTGCGGCTTACTTCAATTCTGGCAAACCCTGTAAGTCCATGATACAGGGAATCCAGGTATTCCTCGTCAATCTGGATCTGCACTTTAAAGGTTGCTGGCCATTCAGGGGAACCGGATCCTTTAGGTGTGATAGGTCTGGTGGCCTCGGGGCCCCCGCTAGCAAAGGACACAATCGGCACTACCTTAAACACCCTGCCGCTGATGAGATAACCCTTCAGTGCTTCAAGATAGAGCTGAGCCTTGTCCCCAGGTTGAATCTGGGCAATGGCTGCCTGATCCACATAACAGTCAAACCACATGCCGGAAGCGATCACAAAAGCTGGTTTACCACTGTCCTGATTAAATTCACCTGGATGAATCAGAACCTGGGCCACAACTCCATCAGAAGGAGAGCGAATTTTATATTTACTGAATCTGAGTTGAAGGGACATGGCATTTAGTTCTGCATCCCTGAGCTGACTTTCTGCAACGATCAGACTTTGAATCTGGCCGGATTGTGAAGTCTTTAACTTGTAGCGGTATTCTTCCACCTCTTTACGGGCTAGTGCCATTTTGTTCTGAACATCGTAAAGCTCAATAGGGGGCAGAGTCCCACTAGCCACTGCATTTAAGAATACCTTTTCCTGTTCGGAGAGAATTTTTAACTGTTCCTCAAAGGCTTTGAGGCGAATTCGATCCGGCTCTGGCCTTTCCTGGGCTACAAGATAATTTGTACCTAGTTTGATCCTCTCCAGTTCGGCTTTAGCTATGCTCACAGCCAGGTTGGCAGATTCCACCTTATAACGGATTTCAGTTTCGTCCAGTTCGGCCAGAATCTGTCCTTTGCTGACCCGGTCACCCTCCTGAATCAATACAGAATTGATATGATCCAGAGGGATGATGGGTACCATTACGGAGTCGGCCCCTATCAGACCCTCTCCCATATGGTGGCGGATCAGGGTTCTGAATTTTACTGTATCCACCTTAACCGGGAAGGGTTTTTTGGCTTTTCTTAAGTAGTTGGCGTATCCAAGTTTTGAAGTATAGGTACGGTTTATAGGATTTTTCCAGGCTGGCCAGAAAACTTCTTTTAAGAGGAGAATACAGACAATGACGGTGGCACTACAGACCAGGATGAACCAGAAATTACGACGAATCATCCGAAACATCAGTTATTTCTCCTGAGAAGTTCGGGAAGAAAGGGCAGGAGGCAGAGAATTTCTGACAGAATCTGAACCAGTCTGAAAAGAATCGCAGCCAGCACGGCTACCTGTAAAGGTATGATCTGCGATAGACACAGGGCAATAAACCCTTCCCTGATCCCAATACCACCTGGAGCAGCCAGGACAAAAAAACCAGCCAGAAAACCCAATGAATTAACAACCACCATATCGGCCAGAAGGTAGTTGCCAAAGGCCAGTCCCATGAGCACCATGTATAACCCCAAAGCATTAAAGACACATAAGAGGGTGAAAAACCCAAGGGTACTTATTAAAATTCCAAGATTGGGTCTTTCTCTTAGGGTCAGAATCAAATCACCTAACATTGAACTAAGCTTCTGATGAATTCTGGATTCAGGCTGTTTGTAAATCACATAAAACAATATTCCTGAAATAATTGCCATAACACTTAGGCCAAAAATCAGATTGGAAAAAGACAGAAGTCTTAGGGCCTCATAACCCAAAGGAGAAAATCCAAGGGCCAAGAGAGCACTGATTGCCCAGGCCGTAAGAGTCAATATGAGTTCAACAGTTACACTGATGGAAGCTTTGGTTTTACTCATTCCAAGCTTAGTCCCCTGATAGACCCGGGTTCCATAACTCCAGATAGACCCTGGTAGCCAGCGCATGGTTTCGCTAATCAGCCAGATTTTGACTCCAGTACCTAAGTTGAGTGGATGGTGTAAGGCTCGAACTACAAATGTCCAGCCACAGGCATTGACAACACGGTACACTATTGAGAGAAGAAGACTAGCTAAAAGCCAACTCGGTTGCAGGGCATTTAGAACCTCAGCCGAATGTGAGGAAATTTCTGCCAGTGATTTTTGTGTACTTAGGTAGATAATGCTGGAAACAGCCAAAAAAAGCAGCAGTTTGAGAAACCATTTAGTAAATGACCTAGACATAAACTTTTTGAGTGTTTAATGCGATGTTTTCCCAGTTAAAATAAGTCAATGCCCGTTCTTGCCCCCGAATACCTAAATCACGGGCAAAACTTCGGTCTCCTACTAGAGATTGAATGGCTTCTGCTAGAGCCTCAGGATCCTTTTCCGGAATCAGAATACCGCTGACATTGTGCTCAATTACATCAACAATTCCACCAACCGCTGAGGCCACAACTGGTCTTTTGAAGGCCAGGGCCTCCACTAAAACAACCCCAAGTCCCTCCGTGTCACCCTGACTGTCATGAATTGATGGGTGAACATAAATATCGCACTCGTTGTAGAGTTCTGCCAGTTTTTCTGAGCTTACAAAACCTTCAAAAAATACGGAAGTATTTAATAATCCCATATCCATTGCAAGCTGTTTCCAGGATTCAGTCAGGTTACCTTCTCCTGTTATCTTCAAGATTGCAGGAGAGTTTTTCAAAATCAGTGGCATGGCTTTGAGAAGATAGGGAATACCTTTTCTTTCAATATGTCTGCCACAGGTTAACAGTTTTAAAACACTGGGATCTTCCAGGGGTTTTGAGTATATATCGGGCAGATGAATTGTGGCTCCGTAGGGGATGATTTCCACGGGTTTTGTGACAAGTTTTTGTATTCTTGATGCTGTGTGGGAACTGTTGGCTGTCACCTTGTCGCTTAGGGCCAGGCAAATTATCAGTAATTTTTGAATCCAGTAGCTGTTTTGTCCCAAGGCCAGTTCGGCTCCATGGCAGGTGGAAACAAGTTTGGATTTATTAAGAAGTTTTGCAAACAGTCCCATGATTCCATGAGGAAAGGGCCAGTGAACATGAATTACATCGTAGCGGGTTTTTAGACACAAAAGCAGTGTATAAATTATGCCTGATATCAGATAGGGAATACCCAGAAGCTTCATGAGAGGGCTTTTTATCTTGCTTGGAGCACCTGAACCGTGGGTCAGAGTTTCAAAAATGGCCGGTGCATAGCGGAAGCGGATCACCCGGGAAGAATCGAGAAAATGGCTTTTGCTTCCTCGATACGCCGGGGCCAAAATTTCAATCTGATGGCCTAATAAAACCTGCTGGCGTACAGACTCACGAAGCCAGGGAACCTGAGGGTCTGAAGAATCCAGTGGGTATGTTGATCCTATCAGAAGTATTTTCATGAGGCAGGATTGATCAGATTATCATAAGTATCGGTTAAGGCTGCCACCTTTCTGGCCTTTTGAATACTGCCAAGCAGCTGATCCCGGGTAAAGGGTTTGGTAATATAATCAAATGCTCCAAGTTTCATGGCCTGTATGGCAAAATCCACCTTGGAAGAAGCCGTTTGCACAATCACCTTGGAACGAATTCCTCTACGACGCATTTCTGACAAAAATGCAATCCCATCCATTTTGGGCATGTTGACATCAAGAATCACAATGTCAATTTCCGGAGTTAAAAGGTCTAGCCCTTCCTGTCCGTCTAAAGCTTCTACTAGGGTGGTATCCGTGTTTTTTAACATGAGCCTGATCATTTTTCGGCTGATGGCATCATCCTCAACCAGAAGAACCTTTGCTGGGCCCTGGGCTGAAATTTCGGGGCTTCCTGCAACAAGCATTGGTACAAAGGATGTGGTGGTGGTCGTATCGGATGGATTACGGATGTTATAAGTATCCAGTGCCAGAGGAATATCGTAGCGATTACCTCTTTTACCGCTAATGATGAGTTCTGAGACAAACCCAGTTGCCAGAACAGGCAGGGAAACAACAAGAATATTGCCTCCCAGGATGGAGAGAATCACCTGAGGAATCAAAAGCAATTCCAGGGCAGTGGCTAAAACGAGGGTTGAAACCCCAACCAAAACACATAAAAGAGCAATTCGTCCAAAAACATGCAGGGGGCTTTCACGGAAGTACTTCAAAAATGTGACGGTGAGCATGTCCAAAAATCCGTTTAACATGCGACGGGTACCGTATTTGCTTACCCCAAAGCGGCGCGGGTGGTGTTGAACAACAATTTCGCCGACCTGAAATCCTTCCATGCTGGCTAATACAGGAACCATTCTGTGCATGGAACCATAAAGGGTAATTGCTTTGGTTACCTCAGCCCGGTAGCATTTAAATCCGCAGTTGTGATCATGCAGGTGTACACCTGAGAGTGAACTTAACATCCTGTTAAAGATTCGGCTTGGATAAACCTTATGCCAGGGGTCATAGCGTTTCTGTTTATATCCTGATACAAGGTCAT
>JACFNL010000100.1 GCA_019454875.1 Candidatus Cloacimonadota bacterium
GGGAACAAGACCCTTGGATACCATGGTTTCTTCTCTTAGAATCCGGCCAGAACCAATCAGGGTCATGGCAGGGGATGTTTCCATAAATTCATCCATACCAATATTTACATGAATAAAGCCTTCCTTCAAAACGGCCAAAGCACCATAACCCATGCAGAAGGAGTGAACCTCAACTCCGGCTTCCCTGGTACTTTTTAAGGTGTCCTTGTACATAGGATAGTGCTTGAAACTGTTTGCAAGCATACCCAGAATCCGAACGGCTGTGGGAGTTCCAGCTTGGGTATCGGCATTGATACAAAGTTCAGGGTTTCTGGATAAATCCTTGGTCACTGGTTCCAAAGCCACGGGACTTGAGAGTATCAGGGCAGCAAGAATGGCATTCAATTTCATATATGGTTTCTCCTGCCTTTTCTACGAAAAATCTGCCCGTAAGTTGCGCCCAAAAATAGTCCATGTTATTTTGATATTGAATTGATATCAATTTGAGATTATTTTACGGGAGGTGTCGAATGAAATCAGAGGTAACAGCTAATTCATTTTCAGGATGGCTGATATTGGGTGTGCTTGTATTGATGGGGATTATGTCTCTAGTGGGGATGTTTGCATTTGAACCATTTGTCGGGTCACTAATTTTTGTGGCTGGAATCATAATGCTGGCCGGATTTTTTACTATCGAACCGGGAGAGTCCAGGGTTCTGACCATGTTTGGCAAATATGTTGGCACTGTCAGAGAGCCGGGTTTTCACTGGGTGAATCCATTGATTCTGCCTGCAAGCTGCAAGAGACTTTCACTTAGGATTCGCAATTTTCATGGGGATGCCATTAAGGTTAATGATTGCAAGGGTAATCCCGTGGAAATTTCTGCCGTTGTTGTCTGGGAGGTGCAAAATACAGCCCAGGCCGCCTTTGGGGTGGATCATTACGAACGCTATGTGGAAATTCAGACCGATGCTGCCTTAAGACATATTGCTAGCTTGTATCCTTATGATGATGAGTCTGCCCCATCCTTAAGAGGTTCCCAGGAAGAGATTTCCGCATCTTTGCAGGCAGAACTGACGGAACGGTTTTTAAATGCAGGGGTCAAGGTTCTTGAGGTACGGATTTCCCATCTGGCCTACGCACCTGAGATTGCTGCAACTATGCTAAGACGACAGCAGGCAGAGGCTGTGATTCAGGCCCGCAGAAAAATAGTGGAAGGGGCTGTGGGTATGGTCGAAATGGCTTTGTCTGAGTTGTCTTCCAAAGGAGTTGTGGATTTGGACTCAGAACGCAAGGCAGCAATGGTACAGAATCTGATGGTGGTTTTGTGTTCTGATCGGGACGCTCAGCCTGTAATCAATGCTGGTACCATGTACCATTGATGATTATGAGCGAAAACAAAAAGAAGAAGTCTTTTTTACTAAGGCTGGATGAATCCCTGCTGCAAGAGCTGACTATCTGGGCCGAGGATGAGTTTCGCAGTCTGAACGGACAGCTTGAGTATCTTCTGACCCAGGCTGTTCGCAAGCGTAAAGCAAAAACTCAGGAGTCCGAATAATCTGTCACAGATAATAAAAGAGAACACATCCCACACCATATTTATCTTCATAATCGGGAAGAAATAGAAAGGTCTTTGGATCTGATTCGGCGGCTTCGACTAGAGCAGGGGATCAGGGGATAAAATCACTTGCGGCTATGTTTTCCCCTGCTTCAGTGTGTGCTTGACTTGGTCAGTCATGTACTCAAACCAGCCGTTCATCAGGCAGGTAATTGTCACTGTTCACATGGATTGAAATTTAATTCGCTTTTACTGTTTCATCGATCCAGTCAATGTAGTTTTGCAGTTTGGTGTATACCCCGTAAGCCTTAGGCTGGGCACAGCCCAAACCAAAACTGACCACGGCTGTTTGCACAAAACGGTTTTGGCTGCTTACAAACAGGGGGCCACCGGAATCTCCCTGGCATGAGTCCTTGCCACCCTCAGGAAATCCAGCACAGACCATATTATCATCGACAATTTTGACAATCCCCAAGCCAATCAGCACCGAGCCAATGAAGCTGGAGTCCTTTTTCAGAATATCGCGCAGGGATTTGTTGCAGGAGCGGTTGTTCACCATGGGCACATCAACCTGTTGCAATAGATCGGGTCGTTCAAAGCCTTCAGACTGTTGTAGGGATTGAGCACGGATATTTCCCCAGCCTATCACCTTGGCAACTGTAGGCTCCTGGTCGAGCTTGCTACCTTTGGAAATTAAAGAGACAGGTTTAACGGATTTCACGGGACGGCTTAACTTGATCAGGGCAATGTCATTGCTCATGCCTGATTTGGGATTATAGTTCTGGTGTGCGATTACTGCGGATGCCGGGATTCTTTCGCTTTTGGAGGTATCGCGCAAATCATAAGCGTTGATTAAAAGATCGATTTTTCTATCAAACATATACCCATTTTCGTCTTTGACACAGTGAGCGGCAGTCAGAACCCACTCAGGGGAGATTAAAGAAGCCCCACAGTAGGGACCACTTTTAATGTCCTGCTGGCTCATCAAAAGACCTACAATAAATGGAAATTGCCCTGGTTGGGCATCAGTTCCACCAACAATTCTGGCTGTATTGGAATAAAGCTTTTCAAACAGATAGGACTGGCTGGCAAAGACAGAAGATGCCATAAAGCCTAAAAGTGCGGTGGTTTTTGTCAGTGAATTTAACATTTTTAATCCTCTCTAAAAACGATGCAGATCTACTACGCAAAAACATTCAAAAGGTTGCAAAACCAGTGGTTTATTTGTCTGAAACAAACAAAATTGGTGGATCATAAAAATATTTTTATTCTTCTATTGACGACAGAAAATAAATTCTTAAGATGGAAGTCTCTGCTTAATTCATCAATAGAAAGGAATCACAATGCAGTTAAGGAATTTATTGAAAATGGGTCAGAAACCATTGGTTTTGGGTGCTATGGGCGTATTGGTATCCAACAGCTTTGCTGAGTGGCAATCTTTGGCTCGCGGTACAGACCTCGTTCGTAATGCTAGCCAGAAAATTGGCTTTTCAGTTAATGTTACCCGCACTGCCAAGCAGCAGGTAACTGTAACCGTTCCTGGTTATGACTTAAAGACAGTTGAAGTAGAAGGACAGAAGTACAGTGTAGTAACCATGGCTGAGTTTCCTGGTCTGACAGAAGCTGGAAACCCTGATGTTCCTCGTGTTGCTGCTAACTTTTTGATTCCAGATGGTATGGTTCCAACTGCCAATGTAGTTGATTCTGAATTTGTTGATATTCAGCTTGAGCATCCACTGATTTCTTCTAAAGGCCACATGACAAGGGATGTAAATCCTGAGACAGTACCTTATACATTCTCTGATGTTTATCAGAAGGATGCGTTTTTCCCAGAAATGGTAATGGCTTCAGTTTCTGAGCCTTTTACAATGCATAATGTTGATGGTGTAAACATTCACTTCAACTTTTTTCAGTACAATCCAGTAACAAAGGTATTGAGAATTCATAAAAATGTAACTCTGGAAATGGACAATTCTGTTCCAGTTACAAGAACAGCCCCAAAATCTGTTCCTTCTTTTATTGGACATGCTCTGGAAAGAAGCTTCATCAATTATGAAGTAATGCAGGAGCCATTAAATCTGCACAACACAGACGAAACTGGCCGCATGGTCATCATTACTCATGATGATTTTGCTGATGCCATGAAGCCTTTTGTAGACTGGAAAACCAAGTCTGGTATGACTGTAAAAATGGTAAAAATGTCTGAAGTTGGAACAACAGCTGAAGATATCAAAGCCTTTGTACAGGGAGAATTTGATGCTGGCGGTTTGAGCTTTTTGCACCTTGTAGGTGATGTGGAGCAAATTCCTACCTTAAGAGGAACAGTGGAAAGAGCACACTCTGATCAGTCCTACGGTCTTCTGGCTGGAAATGACTGGTTTTTGGATATCATCGTTTCCCGCTTCTCAGCAAAAACTGCAGATCAGGTAGCTTATCAGGTTTCTAAAACCGTAAACTACGAATCAAAACCAGAGGTTGGGGCTGCATGGTACAAAATGGGTATGGGAATTGCTTCTAACGAAGGGAATCCACCAGATTGGGATTATGCTGATAAATTGCGCGAAGGTCTGATGGCCTTCACCTACACTGATGTAGATAAAATCTATGATCCTAAAGGCAATCAGCAGATGGTGGCCGATGGGGTAAATGCAGGCCGCTCCGTAATCAATTATATTGGCCACGGCAGCGAAACAACCTGGGTATCTTCCCGCTTCAGCGTATCTGATATCTACAAACTGAGTAACGGTAATGCTTTGCCATACATCTGGTCAGTAGCCTGTGTGAACGGTGCTTTTGCCGGTACTCGCGAGAGCTTTGCTGAAGCCTGGTTAAATGCTGGTGACAAGGACAATGTAAAAGGTGCAGTTGCAGTAGCTGCTGCTTCTACCAACATGCAGTGGATTCCACCTCTGTGGTGGCAGTCTGAAGCCAACCTGGTTCTTTTGCCTAGTGGCAAGAACAAGACTTTTGGTGGACTGTCCCTGGGCGGTATGTCAAAAATTGCAGAAAAATATGGTCCTACTTCCAAGAGCTTCAAAATGTTTGTTGAGCAGACAAACAACTTTGGTGATGGTTCTTTGAAGGTTCGATATGACTCTCCAGCAGCCGTTAAGGTTAACAATATCACTGTGGAAGGAGATGCCGTTGAGGTAGCTGTTTCCGCTGGAGATCGCTCAGCTGAAGGTCTGATTGTAACTATGTACAACTCCACTCTGGATGATGTACAGACAGTTAGAACCAATGAGAGAGGTACAGCGAAGTTTGAATTGGGCGGCAGAAATGCTACCGATTTTGCTGTAACTGTTACTGGATCTAATGTAGTACCAGCTGTAGATGTTGCTGTAAAAGCAGCAGCTAGCGCTGAGAATTTTGAGAAACTGTACAACAAGTAATTCGATTCTGTTGTAGTTAAGCAGGGTGCCCGAAGGTGTAAATCTTCGGGCATTTTCGCTATTATGGGGCAGGTGATATTTTGTACAGAATCTGGTTTGTCTTAATTTTATTGCTGATTGGCAGTCAATGCCAGGGCTCATCTTTGCGGCTCAGTGAATTGACAGGCAGGCTCTATAGACAGGGACCATCTTTACCCCTGATGCAAAGAATCCTGATAGCATCGGATCTGGAGAATAAACCGGGTAGAACCATGCAGGCTGTGAAGTGGATGGAGTCCACGGGGCATGGGCTTAGTGATGAGGAACTAGTGATTAAGGCCCGGGCCTTGTATCGTTTGGGTCAGGACTGTCAGGCAGTACAGGTTTGCCGTGAAGACCTCTGGGGATGCCTTGAAATTTTTGAGGCCATGGAAATCAATCATCCCGGTACAGTGGATCTGTGTAAAATTCGTGAGCAATGGCGAACCCACCAACCCCTTGATGAAGTGGCATTGACTAAGCAGATAGCCGTAACAAATCTGCCTTTTCATCCAATACTCTGTGAGATTGTTCATGGTGTTTTATCTGATAGAGGACATCAAAGCCTTTTGGCATGGAAACCACTTTTATGCAATCAGAATACCGATATAGAAAGCCTGGATTTAGTGGTATGTCAAAACAACAAGGATGTTTCCGACCAGCTAGCCTGCATCTGGAAGAAGGCCAGGGCAAATCAGGATATTGAAGTCACAAAGCTTGTGGATTCCATGATTCTGGGTCTTAGGGATGATTTGATATTGATGATGTATGTGGACAGAGTAAGAGAGCGCATGCAGGATTTGGTGTATCAGATGCGCTCTGTGATAGATATTATGGCTGAACCATCAGCTTTTTTGAACGGGAAACCCTGAATCCATCCAGACTTCCATTCCATCTTCAAAATATCCGGTAAAATTGTTTATGCCCATAGATTGCAGCACCTCACAGGCATAACCGGCTCTACCGCCACGGCGACAGTATACATGCAGATGTGGGGCGTTTTTTAACTGTTCCAGATGTTGAGGGCCCAACAGATCGTGAGAGATGTTCACAGACCCTTCAATGTGCCCAGCTGCAAACTCCTCGGCTGTACGAACATCTAAAAGCACCGAGGTCTTTTGAATGGATTCCAGGTTCTGATAAAGTTCTTTCATTTTTGGCATAATTCCTCCCGATTCCTGTGGAATGTGATGTTAGCATGTCTTTATGCAACAAAGACTTATCTACCACATTCTGGTCAAATTTTTCCAGAAAGGAAAACCCGGACTGCTACCCCCAAGAGGTTATTATCGCTACCAGGAGCCAGAAGCAATTCATGGTGATTTGGCAGGGGTAATCCAGGCCTTGCCCTATCTTCAGGATTTGGGGGTTGATACCATCTGGTTGTCACCCATCCATCCAAGCCGAACAACCCATTGTTATGATGTGGAAGACTACTTTGATATAGACCCGTACCAGTCTGATACAGATCCGGGTTCACGGTTTATGCTTTTTAAGGAACTGTTAAACAGGGCCAGGGAAAAAAACATCAAAATTATTCTGGATCTGGTTCTGAATCATGTAAGTCACTCCTACCGTGCCCATAAAATCCCCACCCAGCTACCTCGGCCTAAAGTTTCAAGGGCCAGTAATTCACAGGAGAGGCAGTGGAGCCATACCTTCGTCTACTGGCATAAAAAAGACAAGGCCACCGAAGAGTTTTTAATTGGTGTGGGCCGCTACTGGTTATACCAGGGCGTGGATGGTTTCAGGCTTGATTATGTACCTGGCCGTTCCCGGATTTTCTGGAAACGATTCTGTGATGCCATGCGAAGGATTAACCCTTCCGTGATACTTATTGGCGAGGCCTGGGAGGCCAAGGGTAGTGCTTCGAGAAACTACCAGTTTCTGAACCGCTACCGCGAGGTTTACAAAAAGCCGGTGTTTGGCAGTCTTTTTGATTTTACCCTGCAATCAGCCATCGTCCATGGTCTGGGCAATGGAAGTCTTACTGGTCTGGCTCATGCCCTTCTTCAATCCATGAGTATGATAGGCAAGGATTTTATGCCAGCAGTGTTTTTGGATAATCACGATATGCCAAGGTTTTTAAACCGTATCCACAACCCCCGCATGCTGATAGCCGGGCTGATACTCTGCGCCCTGTATCCCGGCTACTGGTGCCTTGAATATGGAACGGAACTAGGGGTATCCGGCCATTCTCATGGGGGGAAAGCCGAAGAACGGGGACGGGTTCGCATGCCTTGGGAAAGGCTGAATTCCCCAAACCCGATACGAACCTTAATCCGTAAACTGGCCCGATTGCGCCAAAACTTTGCCCATGACTTGTTAATAATTAAAAAGGTCGATGACAGGCATTTACTGCTTAACAGAGGTGAATGGTATGGCCTGATTGTCAAACAGACCATGATTTATCCATATCGCAGTGCCTATGACATCACAACAGATTCGACGGTTCTGACGGGGAAACGGCTTGAACCTGGTGGCTATCTGTTAAGAGAAATAAAATAATCAGATCTGATTTGGGACATAGAAGGCAAATAGTGCTATGATCCTCCTCTTTGCATTTTTGGGAAATGAGGGACAATGCACAATTCTGGAGGTCGGGATTCTGTAAAGGCAGCCTGGGAAAAGGCGTGTCAGAGTTTATCTCATTCTTACAGTCCATATAGCCGTTTTTCCGTGGGTGCCGGGTTAGTAGCCCAAAATGGTATCCTGTACTCAGGGTGTAATGTAGAAAACGCTACTTACGGTGCCACAATATGTGCTGAACGAACAGCATTTTTAAAGGCAATCTCTGAGGGAAATCGTAGTTTCAGTGATATTGTAATTGTCACAGACACGGTAAAACCCACCCCACCCTGTGCCCTGTGTCTACAGACCATGGCCGAATTCTGTGCTCCTGATTTTATGATTCACATCGGAAACCTGAATGGAATTTCTGTCAGCTACCGCTTTTGTGAATTATTGACTCATCCCTTTGGACCATCCTATTTACTGGATTGATTAGGAAACCCCGTATGACAGATTCTCTAAAACCTCTGCGAGTTCGCGCGCGCCTGATTTGGGCATTAAACGATCAGGAACTTTGTGAAATCCCTGATGGATACCTTGAAGCCGACTCCTCTGGTGTCATTTTAAAAGCCCGTCCTTTTGATAAAAAACGCGATCAGGTGGATCGGGTGTATGAAGATCAGGGTGGTCTTCAGATCCTGACTCCCGGATTCTGTGATCTGCATTTTCACTGGGTACAGGACAGGGTTTGTGCCATGGGCAAGGATAATCTTCTCGACTGGCTAAAAGCCTATGTATTTCCCGAAGAAGCCCGCTTTGAATCCACGGCTTATGCCGATGAAAGAGCTGAGGACTTTTTTCTGAGACTGGCCGGTTGTGGAACGGTTGGCGGGGCAGTTTATGCCTCAATTCATGAACCGAGTCTGGTATCTGGTTTTGAACATGCCCGAGGTCATTTTCTTTTTGGAAATGTGGTAATGACAGCCAATTCACCAGCAGTCCTGAGAAGGCAGCCAGAATGGTTTTTTGATCTGATTAAAACCACTTATGAAAAATATGGCAATCGCCTGATCCTCACACCACGGTTTGCCTTAAGTTGTGAACCACAAACCCTGAAATTTCTGGGGGAGTTTTCCCAAAGACACAACCTTTACATGCAGACTCATTTAAGTGAAACCACTCAGGAAATTGAAGAAACCCTGAGTTATTACCGTCAGTTTGAAGGCTTTGAAGATGTATCCTCTTATCTTGAAGTCTATGATCGCTGTGGCCTGGTACATGAAAGAGCCTTATTTGGACATTGTATCCATATGACGGACAAAGAACTGGAACGCATGGCAGAATCGAGGGCTGTGGCTGTACATTGTCCTACCTCCAACGCCCCATTATCCCAGCGCGGACTTGGTTCCGGTTTGATGGATTACCGCAGTATGGATGAGTATGGAGTTCGCTGG
The DNA here is from genome assembly GCA_019454875.1 of Candidatus Cloacimonadota bacterium. GTDB lineage: Bacteria > Muiribacteriota > UBA6191 > UBA6191 > UBA6191 > UBA6191. Next base: position 8,913 of record JACFNL010000100.1, read on the forward strand.
GCCCTGGCTACAGACATTGGTGCAGGCCCATATCCCAGTATGCTTGATGTGATGCAGTCGTTTTTAGCCCAGAATCGGGTTACAGGACGGGACCCTGGGGTGGCCAGAGCATTAAATCGCTCCAGTTACGAAGGATTTTCTGTATTAGGGACAAAAATTGGTCGTCTGGAAAAGGGATTTCTGGCAAGTTATGCCGTGTTACCCTCTGTAACCAATCTTGGTCCTGGTTTTGCCCTGGAAGAAATCCTGTCGCGAGACAGGGAGGAGCTTGTGAATATGGTGCAGACCACTGCTCATGCCTCTAACATTATCTGGGATCGAAATCTGGTATAAAACAGAAGAATCACGATGGCAGCAAGCCCAGGTACCAGTCCACTTAGAACAAACATTTTGGACATACCTATGCTTTCCACAACCAGTGCTCCTGCCTGCGCCCCAAACATGATGCTTAACCCAAATCCCAATGAGGCATACAGGTTTATGGCCATGGTTTGTGATTGTGGAGCTACTTCTTCGCGAATCATCTGCAAGACGCTTAAATGAAAAGTTCCAAAGGTAAAGGCATGCAGAGTCTGAAGAATAAAAATCAAAACCGGGTGGGGCCACAAGCCCATCAATATCCAGCGCAGACTGCCGAGGGCCAATGACAAAGCCAATACCAGATAGGGTTTTTTACCGCCAAAAATCCTCATATAAAACCCCATGACAATAATCTCGGCAAACACGGCAGAAGCCCAGTACCAGCTAATTTGTTGTGAGCTTAAACCACATTTTTCCTGCATGTAGATCGAAAAATAACTGAAATAGGGTCCATGCGAAAAATTCATACAAAAGATACCTAAGAACAGAAGGCCAACTCTGGCCTGCATTAAATCGCTTATGCGTGGCTGGAGGGTATTTTCAGAGAGTCTGGCTTCCTGAGGCAGCATCAGGCTAGCTGGAAGAGAGAGTAACAGACATATCACGGAAACGATTAAAAACAGGTTGTCAGTGCCATCAAACAGATATGCTCCCCCCAATGTTGCCAGAATAAATCCCAGGGATCCAAACAGGCGTACTCGGGCATAATCCAGTTTTTCCGAGGATATTAAGGAAAGGCTTAAAGAATCTAATAGGGGGTTTCCCAGGCTTCTAGCACCAAAAAACACCAGTAAGACCAAAGACATTTCCCAAAAATGCCAGTCTGTAAACAAAAGCAAAAGCCCTCCGAGGCTGACTACAAGGGATAAAAAATATACCCGCTTGAGTTTTCCCGGCTTTAGCAAAAGACCAGCAAGGGTGGGGAAGATCAGAATACAAAGGGAGGAAATAGACGATAAATAGCCAATCTCAGAAGGGGAAAAACCCTTTATCTTTAGAAAAACTGGCAGCCATGGTAAAAAGAGCCCAGGGATCAAAAAGAAAAGAAAATAATTTAAGCCAAGCCTGTGGCCTGTTGAGCTTTGATGTTTTGTTGGCATATTGTTTGTTAACTGGCCCTGACTTTGGCCCACAGTATATAATAATTTCACCATAGAAAGCACCCAGGACCGTCAGCGTCTATACGACATTTCCATGATATAATTTGGGCATGAAAAAGTTCTTCAACACAGCCGGTGCAAATCAGCCAAGACTTCATTACACGGTTTGGCGGCCCCTTGGGGCCAACCCAATTCTTGAGCTGATTGAGCAGGAAAAATATTTCACCCATCATGCTCCAAGGCAGAGTGGTAAAACCACATTGCTTCGGGAAATTTGTAAACAGTTAAATGAAGAAGGGAAGTATCTGGCCCTGCATATCACGGTAGAGTCTGCCCAATCTGCCAAAAATGATGTTCTGGAGGCCAATCAGATTATACTTCGTCGCCTGGACATGGCCAGAACTTTGTACAATGCCCCTCATTTGCCCACAGCCTTTGATTTTATGCAGGATAAATCGGGGGTTCAATCCTGTCTGGAAAGCTGGTCCAAAGCCTCAGAAAAACCAATCGTTTTGATGATTGATGAGATTGACTCTATGGCCGGAGAATCCCTGATTGCTCTTTTGCGCCAGCTTCGGGCTGGATATGATCAGCGACCTAATGCTTTCCCTCAATCCATCATTCTAAACGGGGTTCGCGATCTGAAGGACTACCGCATATATTCCTCAAAAGAAGACACCTGGCTTACCGGTGGTTCCTGTTTTAACATCAAGGCTAAATCAGTTCGTCTCGGAAATTTTTCGTTGGAAAATGTCAGAGACTTATTTTCCCAACATGAGGCCGAGCATAATCAGAAACTTGCCCCAGGTCTAGTGGAAAAAATTTATGAACTGACTCAGGGTCAGCCCTGGCTTTGTAATGCCTTAGGCGAACAGATGTGTTTTGAGCTTTTCCCGGATGTTTCTGTTCTTAATGAGCAGCACTTGCATGAAGCCAAAGAAGCCCTGATTTTATCTCGTACCACGCATATTGATCAGCTTTATTACCGTCTGGAAGACCCCCGTATTCGTCAGATGGTGATTCCCATGTTAGCCGGTGAATCTGTGGATGATTTTCCCACCGAAGATTTAC
>JACFNL010000101.1 GCA_019454875.1 Candidatus Cloacimonadota bacterium
GTCTTTATGAATTGCACACATTCATTGGACTGCCCCCCGTATCCAACCAGGTCTCCAAGACAGATGAACTGGTCCACTCCGGCATGCTTTAAAGCCAGGTAGGACGCTTCCAATCCGGCAAGGTTCCCATGACAATCACTCAAAAACCCAAGTTTCATGGGCGAATTTTAGCACAAAATGCTGTATCCTGATGCAAGAGCTATGAGTTTCAAAGGAATCAGCATGCAAAGACGACTGTTTGCCATCACCATTGCCCAGATTTTGTCTGTGTTTATATGCGGGTGTGTTGGCGGTTCCCAACCTAAAAAAAGTGTTTCGGAAAAAGAAACGAAGGCCACAAAAATTGAATCCAAAGAATTGTTTGATGGTGGGTTTGCCACAAATAACCTGTTAAGTGTCCTGGTGGCTCGCAATGAATTGTGGGTAGGAACAGAACGGGGACTTTTTACTTTCCACCCCAAAACCTTAAAGCCGTATGAGTCCTACCTTTCAGGGGAGAAGGTGGTGGATTTGGCCGTTGGAGCAAGTGGCACAATTTATGCTGCTGTTGAGGACAAAGGCCTATATTATCTGCCAACAGCCGAAAGTAAATTTTACGCAACACAAGGGGGCAAACCAAGAAAGATTTTTGTAGCAGAAGGAACAGATGATGTTTATTGTGCTACAGCCAATGGGATTGGCCTTTGGAGTAACTCCATGTGGCAAAGAATTGAAATCCCGCCTATGGGGGAGTTTGCATCCCGGGCAAATGATGTCACTAGTCTGGCCTTTGACAAAAAAGGAACTCTCTGGATTGGGACTAATTTTGGGCTGTATCGTAGAAAAGCCGGCAGTTATGAGTTCTTGTACGGAAACTACCAGATTATTCAGGGAAACTCCGTAGTAAATCATGCGGGAAATTCCCCATTGGGAGGAAATCTGTTTTTTGATATCAGCGTTAATCCGGAACATGGTGGCCTTATGTTTTCCACAAATGGGGGTTTGAGTCTTTTAAAAAATCCAGATAACTATAAATCACCGGGAGAATGGCAGACTCTCACCGGAGACCATACCCAGACCAGAATGGATTTAGGCAGACTTGTGGAGCACCCCATCAAGGGCAATTCTCCTCTGCCCAGTAATTTTATCAAGACGGCTTATGGCTACGGAGATCTGGTGCTGATCGGCACGGATTCGGGACTGTTTTTGTTCAAGGATGGAAAATTTGAAAAGTACGGCTTGGAGAACCAACTTGCTGGTGATACAATCCACGACCTCTACCACCAGAGTAATGTAGATTCTGATGTAATTTATGTTGCTACGAATGGGGGGTTGAGCATTTTGACTAGAATGAGGGATGCCCAATGAAAGTAAATACAACGAGATTTGGAGAAATTGAAGTTCCAGACCAGGATGTTGTCCGCTTCCCTTACGGAATTCTGGGATTTGATGCATCTTCGGAATATGTCATTTTAAATGATCCATCCACTGAGCCTTTGCGCTGGTTACAGTCCTTGCAGGAGCCTGAACTTGCTTTTGTAATTATTGATCCTTTGCGTTTTCGAGTCGAATACGAACTGGATTTATCAGATGAAGATGTGGACAGTCTTGAACTTAGTTCTCCTGAAGAAGCTATTACTTATGCCATTGTGGTTATTCCTAAAAATGAACCTCAGAAAATGACGGCTAATCTTCAGGGACCAATCGTCATCAACGCTGCCAAAATGATTGCCAAACAGGTGATTTCTACCAACTCATCTCACACTCTGAAGCATTATGTGCTTGATGAAATGCGACAGATGATGCTTTCCAGAAACAAAAATGAGAAGACCGATCTGAAACTGAATCGCAAACAGTCTCCTGCTCTTAAGGCTTCGCAGGGAGGCAAAGCGTAATGCTAGTGTTAACCCGCAAAAAGAATCAGAAGATTATGATTGGGGACAGCATTGAGCTGACCATAGTCGAGATCAAAAATGAACAGATCAAGATTGGTGTGGATGCTCCCTCTCATGTCAAAGTATTCCGTAAGGAAGTCTATGACGCGATTCAGGAAGAGAATCGCGCCGCTTCCTCCATGGATGGAATTACCCCAGAGAGTCTTAAAGGACTCTCCGATCTGTTCAAGAGTTAGATTTATCCTCTGCCTCATCATTTCCAAGAACCTGACGATTCTGCTTCCATTGAATCAGGTTCCATAAAGAATATTTCTGATTGATTTTCTCGATCAGATATCTTTTGTCTTCGTTCTGGTTTTTGATGATTTTTTGTAGAGTATCAACCCGTTTTCTCAATGCCTGATTTTCTTTTTTCAAATCAAATATCTGGCTTTCGAGTTTTATGGAAAGATTCAGTTCTCTTTGCTCAAGCCTTTCCTCAAGGAAGGTTCTTTGTTCTTGCAGGATTTTCTGAATTTTTTCCAGCTCCATGGTAACTTCGACGGGCTCCTTGCGATGTTTTAAAGCAGCCTGACCGTCTTTGGTGATGCGTTTTAACACATCAGTAGCCGGTACAATCTTTCGCTCTTTTCCAGATTCCTTGGGGCTTGAGGACTTCTTGAGAGCTTTTGGAGTTTCTTCGGCCTGGATCTTTTCCCATTGATAGGGTCTGGATTCTTTTACTGGTATGGATTCTGGAATGGAGCCGAGAATTTCTTCTTCATCGGGTGCGCCACCTACAGCCTGTTCAAACAGATTTCTTAGGGCTTTCAGATTTTCCTTGTTGTATAAAAATCTCCCTTCCTCGTCCTGGTTCAGCTTAAGAACAGTAGCTACTGAAGGTTCAATTTTCTGGAATTCCTGTTCATCAATATGCAGGATTCTGGCAATTTCGCTTGCGTACATCGAGGTCTCCTTACTAACTCAGATACAGAGTGGTAATCGGACAAACTATTGTTGATTTTGATGTTTTTTGTACTAACGCAGACGATTACGCATTTTTTTGAGAAGTGTATCTTCCCTTTGAATGCCAAGATCAGATTGGATGCGCGATTGCAGTAGCTCTTGGTTGGCCTCGCGAATCAATTCCTGAAGCCGTCTTTGACTGTTGCGCAACTCCTCGCTGCGAAGCTGCAACTCCTGTTTGTCCTGTCTTAATCTAAGAAGGGTCAGATTATCTCCACCTCTTCTTTCCACTAGTTCCAGTTTGCGTTCGAGCTGTTCCCTTTCTCTTTCATGCCGATTGATTTCCGCACTTAGTCTGCTGGCTTCTCTTTCTCTTTGTACCAGAAACTGCTGGGTTTGGCTCAATTGGGAGTCGGAAAGGCGGGTTCCCTGACGGATGGCTTGAGGGTCAATACCTAATCTTAAACTCTCTTTTTGGATTCGTACTCTTTCATCCAGGGCACGATTGGCTTCCCCTAGCTCATGATTGCGGTTTCTGGTTTCATTGTCGGTAGCATGAAAGCCGGAATAGGCTAATCCCCTGGGATGGGGTGGGAATTGCTGGGCTGCCTGACGGTTTAGTCCCTGAGGTAGTTGATTTCTTGCCTGTTCTTCCTGACTTAACCAGTCAAATGGTCGCGACTTGGATGGGGTCTGGGATTGAGAATCAAGAGAAGATTCCAAAAATTCTTCGGGGTTCATTTGTTCTTCCCGATAGCGTTTAGCCCTTTGGGTCAAGTTTTCAGCAGCGGTTCTGATTTTTGATACTGGTTCCAGTATAGGTGTTTTTGGTTCAGGTGGCAGGCGATACTGGTTTAACCAGGAGTCTGCCATGTCGTTTGTATTTAAATGGGAAGGAATGGCAGAGGGTTTTTTAAACTTCCCTCCCTGGGACAGTAGAATTTCCCCAGGCCTTAATAGCTCAGTTTTTTGAGTGCTGTTCTGATTTCTGTCCTCAACCCTTAAAATTCCTGAGATGGCAATGGCTTTAGTGGTTTTTTCCTCAGGATGGTTTTCTATCTGTGCCCTGGTTCCCAATAAAGTGATTAAGGTATTGTTTGCCAGAACCTCAAAGCGGGAATTGGCTGTTTTAGCCTGGATCTGGATTGCCCCATGAATCAGGATCACTCTTGAGGATTGAATCACAAGCTCAGATGAAGGAAAAACAAAGATCGATATATCGGCAATCTGAATTGTCTGAATCCCTCTTGAAGGACTACGAATATGGTCCTGATGGCTCAGACGGATTTTTCCTGCCACCTCCCGGTTTTCAAAGGTTCGTTTGCGTGATAACAGAACTGAGGGAGAGGCGTTAAGAATCATATCGGCATCGTCCCCAGGCTGTGAGGATTCTGATTCCATACCCAGATCAAGAATATGTCTAAATTCAGTATTTTCCCTGCGATAAAGAGCACCGGACCGTACAACAAAGTGGCTGGCTGGGCCTAGGGGATAAAACCCCTGATTGGAGACAAGCCCACCATAAAAGTCCGCACTGGTCTGCCATTCTGCTCTGATGGGCAGAGGCATAGATTCAACGACCCTTAAAAATGGCTGGCCTGGCTCAGGCCGTAAAAAAACACTGCCTTCCCTGATCGAGAGCTCCACTGAGGGCAGTGTGAGAACCATTGTAATAAACAGGATAAAACTGAGTTTTTTCACTAAAATGCCACCTTTGTACCAGCATAGGTGAGACTCTCATTGCGATCATTTGTGAAAAATTTGAGGTGCCTTTCTTCTTCCATTCTATATCCAAGATGAAACCGTAGTTCCTGATTCTGATGCCAGGTCACGCGGTAGTCGGAACCATCCAGATCAAAACTGGAATCTATGACAGTTTCAAAGTCCTGAATTCTTTGCTGTTCCCAGTCTCGCACAGCACTCAACTCAACTTTTGGGCGAATTTTCCAGCTAAAAAACAGGGAGGCAAATTTGGAGTCAGTATCCGTGTAAAATTCTCTTGGTGTGTCATATCTTCTCCATTGCCAGTTTGAAAAAATTCCGGCACTGAATCCCCTTAGAAGCTCCCAGTTCACATTGCCTTCCCAGTTCAGAATCTGGTAGTCCCGTGTTTTGTCATTTCTGAAATATACCTGTTCCAGTCTTAAGGTCTGGTCCAGGCTGACAGTCTGTCTACCCAGATACCAGTTCAGTTCTGTAATATTTTTTTCCTGATCCATGATTCTGTCAGGGACGATCTGCTCCTGATAGTCTCGGATATTATACGAATTGGCAAGGGTAATGGCGTGATAGGGATCAAAGTAGAGTCTTGAACGAAGATGGAACTGGTTTTCCAGATAGGAGTGGGCAATCTGGTTGAACAGTGTAGTGTCTCGCATTCGGTATTCAGCCTCAAAGGCCATGCCACCCTCTTCCTGCCCTGTCACTATTTCTTCATGATAGACTCCTTCCGTGTCCATGGCCAACTGGGTAACACCATCAAAACGGTCTTCCAGAAGTATCTGTTTATCCCCCTCAGAAAAATGGCGGGACATAAGGGCTCGCCCAAAGGAAGTAGGTCCGGATTTTTTAAGTAAGGTATACATCCTTGGAGTCGAAAACCTCAAAAAATTCACAAAGATATCCTGCTGAGTAAAATCATCTGCTTTGGACAGATCAAAGTTCACTTCGCGACGGGCATATCCGGCACTTAGGCGGCGATTGGGATCAAGTTGTCTTTCCAGGGCCAGACTGGCATACAAATCCTGATTGGAAAATTCAGGGAAGCGTTTGTCTTCAAAACTTCTGTGGCCCACAATTCCTCTAACAAATGCAGGTCCCGTAAAGTGCAGTAATCCCATTACCTCCAGATCGTTATCCCAGCTTGAAATCCTTCTTAACAATTCGGGATTGTCCAGAAGGCTGAATTGAAATGTATCCCGAATCGACAGATCAAGCTTTTCAATACGATTTTTCCAGTAGAATCCAGCATAACCGCGGTTTTGAAGGAATTGTTCATCAATCTTTTGCGGGATTAAGCCTTGGCCCGTGTTCAGATAACCCTCACGCTTTCCGTTAAACACGGTGATTTCAGCCTCTCCATATCCATAAATTTCATAGGATTCCAGGGCAGGGCAAACCAGGCTCAGGCAAATAAGTCCCTTAAAAAAATCTGGTTTCATGTGTGAAGTAACATGGCCTCCCCTGCGGAAACTTCGACATTTTAGGCCTAGGGATGTAGGAATTGTCAGGCAAATGGCTGACTTGTCTTTCAGATTTTTTTTTATTGGTGTTATAATTCTGGCTTATGCCAACTCAGCCCCGATTCTCAAAAAGGAATTCATCTCCCAGGATTCGCCTTCCTTTTATGAAGAAGAATAAGGGAAATACCAATTTTCTTGGTCCCTGTCGTAAATCTTCGGAGTGGTTCAGGATTGGTGGATATGTGGTAGGGGGCTTTTTAGTATTTTACGGAGTGATCATTGGCTGGCAGGCCCTGTTTGAAAATCATTCCGTTCAGACGGCGATCAACTCAGTACTTCTGATTCTGTTTGGATTGATCTCCATTTATGCTGGCTCCCACGATCAGTTTGTAAGTAACAGACTAAAGTCTGATTCTGTATCCAGACCTTGATTTTAGTCCTCCGCCTTGTCTCTGAACTCCTCGCTAAATCTCGTAACGAACATAGTTTATGAACAGGCTCCAAAGTTTTTTTGCGGTGAAATCCTTGCACTTCAATAAAATATTCCTCAATGGCCTGTCGTCAGAGGGGCCTAAAAAGCATCATTACTCAATCAAATATGATTTTGTAATTGCCATTTTTAATGTCCAAAAGAGAGCCAAATGCAAACGCAGAAACATGGGACACCCTAAGCTTTTCTAATGCTTGAAACTCAGCAGTAGCCGCAATCGGATCCGAAAGATATAAAAAAGTTGCTGCCCAAAGCCTTACCGCTGGCTCATCATGAGCAATCAATTCTGAAAAAAATTTATGCCCCTTATCATCTGATTCGCATTTCACTTTGCAGATTTGCCTTAACTTTTTACAAGCTGCATTGGATCTGGATAATGGTCCATTTTTTATACCATCAATATATCTTAAGGACAAATGTATAAATTCTTCCTTTATATCTTTTTTCATACCAAGGCCCCTAACGACCTAGAAATTTATCCATTTCATCATCCATAATTTTTTTGCCATACTCATACTGCTCTTCAAAAGAGAGTTCACCAACCCAGTCCCGATTTCTTCGATTTGTCCTCGGCCGTAATATTGCATAATGCCTGTTAATTTCTGTATGCACCGCCTTCGGAATAGCCACAAGATTCTTGGTATTATGGATAGCTTCGGGGTCAAATTTAGCTACTATTTCTTTTCTCTGCGATACAATATGATGCCCATCTTGTCAGCACCGACAGGAACCATAAAACTCAGTCTTTTGAGAGTGGGTATCCTAGCTTGCGGCAAACCTTGTCTTCTACAGTTCGATAATTACCCAATCCCCGCATTCCAATAGGCTCTAAAGGGTTTACGACTTCATTATTAAATTCATCATAATAAACATCTGGCCTTGCAACCCCTCGAAAATGATGCTGTTTAAACTTATAGTCTGGGTTCTTATCCAGATCAAGGCTCATAACAGTTTCAAAACAACCTCTGGACCAGCCAAGTGTATTGATCCCTTCGGGAGGAATCAGAAGTTTTTTGGAGGTAAAATCAGGAAAATCTTCTTTACTATTACCCAAATGATCGTAGATGTAAACCAGAATTACATTGACAAATGAACTGAAGATGGCTGTGGTGGAAACCACCATTCCAAACCGGTATTGTTCCGGTTCAAAAATAAGCTGAAATACAAATACATCCCCAACCACAGGTTTCTTACGGGATTTTTTTAGGAATACCAAGTTCATCTAATAATCCTTTTTCCTCCAGCAAGTCTTTAGCAAATGTCTGGAAGTATCCGTAATTTTTATTTTTTAAAGATACAGAGTGTTTTTTATTCTCCATACCCAAGAGGAGCCTGTTCATAATCTCTATTTTACTGCGATTTGCTACGAATTTCAGCCACTGCGTTGTGTGGCTAAAATCTATTCTCGTCGTGCAATCAGCACGCCTTCGGCAGATTTCAGTCCTCCGCCTTGCCTCGAAAACTCCTCGCTAAATCTCGTAACGAACATAGTTTATGAACAGGCTCCAAAGTTTTTTTGCGGTGAAACCCTTACACTTCAATAAAATATTCTTCAATAGCTCTGTCATCAAAAAAGCTTAAAGAGCATCATTTGTCATATTAAAAAATGGTGTAAAGTTTGATGGGCAGCTTTAAGGCCATACTGGTTTATGGGTTTTAATCTTCAGAACAAGGGTATCCTAACTTATCACAAACATTGTCTTCTACAGTTCGGTAATTTCCCAAACCTCGTACACCAATCGGCTCAACAGGATTCATAATCCTATTATCGAGTTCATCATAATACCATCCTGGCCGTACGAAGCTGGCAAAATGATGCTGAGGAAACCTGTATTCCGGGTGTTTCTCAAGATCAAGATGTCCAACAGTTTCAAAAAAACCACTGGACCAGCCAAGATGGTTAATTGCCTGAGGAGGGAGTAGCAACTTTTTTTTTACAAATTCAGGGTAATCATCTTTCCTGTTTCCGAGATGATCATAAATATAAACCAGAGTTACATTATCACAGCTACTCATTTTTAAAGTTGTGGACGCAACCATTCCAAATCGGTATTGTTCCGGTTCAAAAATAAGCTGAAATACAAATATATCTCCAACCACAGGTTTCTTACGGGATTTTTTTAGGAATACGAGATTCATTACAGCAACCCTCTTTTTATTAACCACTCTCGGGCAAATGTCTGGAAGTGTCCGTAATTCTTATTTTTTAAAGAAACAGAATGTTTTTTATTCTCCATACCCAAGAGGAGCCTGTTCATAATCTCTATTCTACTGCGATTTGCTACGGATTTCAGCCACTGCGTTGTGTGGCTAAAATCTGTTCTCGTCGTGCAATCAGCACGCCTTCGGCAGATTTTAGTCCTCCGCCTTGTCTCTGAATTCCTCGCTAAATCTCGTAACGAACATAGTTTATGAACGGGCTCCAAAGTTTTTTTGCGGTGAAACCCTCTCATCTTGATGTATAAGTATTCCTCAATGGTCCTTCCATCAGAAGAGCCTCAGTTACCATCCGCTACATCAACACAGGGAGCAAAATGCTTGATGGATATTCTCTGCGCCACAATATGATGCCATTCTTTGTCGGTAACGACTAGGCCTATAATTCGCTGAAAAAAACCTCAATCAAAAGTTATTTGGAAACTTCCCTCCTCAATCTGCCAACAATAGCCAAGTGCAAACGCAGAAATGTGGCTCACACCTAGCTTTTCCAGAGCTTGAAATTCAGCAGTTGCTCTCGCTGGATCCGAAAGATACAAATATGATGCGGCCCAGAACCTTACCGCTGGTTCCACATGGGTTATCAATTCGGAGAAAAACAGATATCCTTTATCTTCAGCCTCACATTGAAGTTTACATATTTTCCTTAGTTTTTTATGGGCAGCATGGGATCTGGATAACGGTCCCTTTTTAATACCTTCAATATATCGTAATGCTTGCTGAATAAATTCTTCTTTAAGATCCTTTGCCATCAACAGCCCTATTTCTGTATTCCGAACTTTTTCATTTCATCATCCAGAATTTTTTTACCATATTCATACTGCTTCTCAAAAGACATAGCACCTACCAATTCCCGATTAGTTTGGATACCAATAGAACCCTTTGAGGCATAATGCCTGTTAATTTCTGTATGCACCGCCTTCGGAATAGCCACAAGATTCTTGGTATTATGGATAGCTTCGGGGTCAAATTTAGCTACTATTTCTTTTCTCTGCGATACAATATGATGCCCATCTTGTCAGCACCAACCGGAACCATAAAACTCAGTCTTTTGAGAGTGGGTAACCCAGTTTGTCACAAACCTTGTCTTCTACAGTCCTGTGGTTTCCCGAACCATATATCCCTATGGGCTCAATAGGATTTTTAATCTCATTATAAAATTCATCATAATAGACACCAGGTACAAAAAATTCGAAGTGGTGTTGTGAAAATTTGTATTCGGAATGTTTGTCCAGATCTAAATTAGCAACGGTTTCAAAAAAGCCTTTGGACCAACCAAGATGGTTAATCGCCTGAGGAGGGAGTAGCAACTTTTTTTTTGCAAATTCAGGGTAATCATCTTTCCTGTTTCCGAGATGATCATAGATATATACTAAAGTAACGCCTTCCATACTTACAATTTTCATGGTAGTACTTACCACCATCCCAAACCGGTACTGTTCCGGTTCAAAAATAAGCTGAAATACAAATACATCCCCAACCGCAGGGTTCTTACGGGATTTTTTTAGGAATACCAAGTTCATCTAATAATCCTCTCTGTTCCAGCAAGTCTTTAGCAAATTTCTGGATGTGTCCGTAATTCTTATTTTTTAAAGAAACAGAATGTTTTTTGTTCTCCATTTGAGGGTTTTTTTTATAGTGATACCCTCCCACTTCAATAAAATATTCCTCAATGGCTCTGGCCTGCATATTAGTGAATCGATCTGGGACAATTGGAGTAATATCAAATCTATCCCCATGCTCTTTTTGTCGCCTGGGAATATTGTTGGAAATGCCTACATAGACAGGTTTCCCAGTTCTATTTCGCCCCAGATAGACCTGTATGTTTTTATCTCCAGAATTCAGAAGATCCTGCACATGCTGGGGAATGGGAGGGGAAGTTGGAGCTGGGAGTGTGGCCGGGGGTTTGGACTCTATAAGTTCCCGCCTATTGGCAGGGGGAGGGATAAAATCAACACGGGTTTTAGAATCCTTGAGCTTTTTAAGATATCGAAAAGCTCCCGAACCAAGTTTTTCCAATGTCTTTCCAAGCACAATCTGTTTGAGAGCTTCTAACAGTCTGGCCCTGATCTCATCTTCTGAAGCCAGAGTATTCGCCTGTCTCAGTTCTTCAATGATGCGGTAGGTATCCCAAAGTTTAACGACTGCACTGGCAAATTTCCCGGCCGGGATAAAGAAGGAACCCAGATCAACCCATTCCTCCCAGGTAAGACTCTTTAAAGCCTGAACCAGTTCCTCGGTAAAGGATTCTTCCTGGGTAATATTCAAAAACTCTTTGGGAACAAAAGATTGGTTATGTGAGTAATTGGCCGGGAGTTCCTGCCCAATATAATGGCCATGATCTGCATACCAGCCCTCACGCCAGCGAGTACCATTTTTGTAATCTGCTCCCCGGCCCAAGGCTCCGGGATAAGAACGATCCGGGTTTATTGTGTAGGTTGAACCATACTGGTAGCCTTTGAATTCCTCATGATTTGGCTTTTTAAATTCACAATACCCGGCCCGTCTGTGTCCCTCTGGCTGGAATTGGTACTGGCAGCGTTCCGAGACTTCACCCCGTGCTTCGTACCAGTATCTCTTTAAAAATCCATAACCATGAGGATAACTGTTTTGAACCGGACCCAGATAAAGAACCCCATTGCTTCCCAAAGGGTTGTCTTCAGATCCCGTATAAAATCCATCCCTGGCTGCCGGACTGCGGTAGCTATTG
>JACFNL010000102.1 GCA_019454875.1 Candidatus Cloacimonadota bacterium
CTGTATCATAAAGAAACCAGCTTGTGGACCAGGGTGACTGGTTCTGAGCCATATCCACAGCCTGTACCTGCATGCGATATACCCCATCCATACTCCCATCATCAGGCAGGCCCAGTGGTTCCAGGGTAATCGGATCCACATTTAACTCAAACAACATTCTGGTTACTGCTGGCCCTCCAAAAACCGGAGCAGACTGAGTCAGATCCGATCGAAATTTAATTCTTCCTGTAACTATGGCCCCAGCCTGAACCGAACCAAAACTCTGATCCAGATGTAAAACAATAGTAGAGCTAGTGAGAGCCGAGGTTGAGGCGATGGATGTATCAAGACCTGAACCCAGAAATCCCAACGGGGTTTTTCTGTCAAACAGAATTGAACTGATTGTTTTAAGGGGACCGGAGCGCAGGGCACCCTGGGGCGGATCCCGTAAATCCCCAGTGCTGAATCCTTCGGGAACAGGAAAACTCAATCCATCCATAACCCCTGGTGCCAATGAATCATAGACCCAGCTGTAAACAGAGTCTTCAGACACATTTCCGGCAGTATCCAGAATCCTGGAGATCAGGGTGATCACACCATCATCTCGGCCATCCACTGTAAAATCACGACCAAACTTTACCCTGATTGTGGTAGTACCAACTACCTCAGGCAATGATAGGGGCAGTTTCTGGGGGGAACGAAGGTAATTAAAAGCCTCAAACTGGGTGGCCGCAAGGTTCATCTCCGGTGTCAAAAGAGGCTCAACCCCAATGGATGCAAAAGGCAGATTATCAAGCCGTGGAAGAGTCAGAGGATTAAAAAATGAGCCTGGAGCAGGAAATCGCTCCAGAATTAGTGTAGTAGAAAGTTTTTCCAGATCAAGTTCCAGTACAAGTGTCTCAATAAACTGATTACCCGCCCTGTCCTGAAGGGTAACTTCAAAAAGATAGGTTCCATCCAGATTCATTTCTTCAGCCGATGGGTAAAAATCTACGGAACGGGGATCAAATACTTCCGTCCTACCCGTTACCACCCTGGTAGGATTGGTTTCAATCGGCCCAAAGGCACGAATTTTAGTCATTTCCGGAAATGGCCCAGAGCCTGGTACCCTGGTTTTGGGATGTTCTCTTAAGATAAGTCTTAAAGGAGATGGTACCTTACCCACAATCGATCCATCCTGAGGTTTGGTCAAAGCACGATCAAGGCCTGGGGCCAGAGTATCCACAACAAAGGCCTGGGGTTCCCTATGCTCCACAATAGCATTTCCTGAATCATCTCTACCGCCTACAACTAAAATCTCAACCGGACCATCCTTGTTTCCGTCAATCGATTGTCTGACCACAAACTGATACTCAAATTCCAGATCACCCACCACCTGGGACAAACCTGCCTCAATTCCAAAATCCCCCTGCTGAGTCACATAAACCCTGGGGGCCACTGGCATGGGCTCATCGACAAGTACCCTGATTCTGGCATTTTGGGTCGGCCTTAAAAAAAATGGTCTGGTCAATTCAATCAGATTATCGTTTACCGCAACACTTTTTACCCGTGGCCGTCTGCGATCTACCTTGATAAGAATTTTTCCATTGGAGTTTACACCAGAATTTCCAGCTATATCCCTGGCCGTCAGAACCACATCATACAAACCATCCTGAGCGGCTGATATGTCCACCACAGAACGAAATTCATTAGTAATAGCTGGCACAGTCCTTGATGGTTTAAAGCTGAATGTCCCCGGCGCACTGAATTCAATCCTTGCCTCCCGTTCCGTTTCTCCATCAATTGTGAAACTGGGGGAATTTGTTGCAAAAATCGTTCTGGCTGTCAACACAGTGGGCGGAGCAGGAGGTTTTCTATCAAGAATCACTACACCAAGGTCATGATCTTTGGAAAATTCTTCTTTGGTAGGATCTAATGGATTTGTGGTTATTACCTGGGCCTGAATGCTGTAAGTAACATCCTCATTGGGAGCGGTCGGATTGATGGCCAGGGATATATCCTTGTCAAAAAGCTCCCCTCCACCCAGATTGCGGATCTGTTCCTCCTGTAAAAATCCATTGGCAGAAAACTCTGTAGGAGAAGCAATTTTAAAAACCACTCTATGGGGAGAATTCCTGTCACAGACCGCTCCAAGGACTGTTAATGCCTGACCATTTCCAATTCGCCCCCCATCAAAAGGATCCATTCTTAGAAGATTAAAACAGGGTTCGATGGCAATTCTTTCCACGCGAAACTGCCTGGCCTGGGACAGATTACCAGCTTCATCAAATGCCAAAGCTGTGTAGGCAGTTGTGGTAATACCGAGATCCCCTAAGGAAGGATCCTTAGGTAGCTCAATTCCAGAAATGGTAATTCTTCCATTCTGCCCGGCTATACGGGTCACCTCATCCCCTGTGGTCTCATTTAAAATACTGACCCTTGCAAAGGGAGTATCCGTACCAATATTCACTCCAAAAGAAGCCAGATCTGTAGGTCCAAAAGGTGTACCTGCTGGTGGTGTAGTGTTTTGAAATGTTGTGGTTAAATCAACAATGGTTGGAGATGTCCTGTCCTGAAAAATCCGCATGGGATTAGACTCTGCCTGTTTTCCTAAGGGCTGACCGTTAGGATCGAGGCTTCGAACCTCTAGCTGTACCGTATTTAGTGAGTCCGTGGTCAGAAGAATGCTGTTTCTTGAGTAGTTTCCCGGCCCTGGTACTACAACTGTATCTGCCGTCAGAAGATTGACTAAAAACTTGACTTCATAGGATGCAGCGTTTCCATTGATGGTATAAAACACATTAACACGGCGATCCGAGGTGTAAAGAGAAACTCCGGCAGATGAACTTTCAATGTGATTAAGCCGGATTTCTGTTGCTGTAAACTCAAGGTCTCTTTCAATGATAAAGGCCGTGGCAGTAGTTGCCTCAGCTGACTTACCGGATAAATCGATCAACTTGAGAAAAAATGTATTGGAACCTTCCAGCAGGGGCACCCGTAAATAATAACTGCCTGTACCACCAGGATGCTCAAACTCATTGTTTTGGGCTACCACCTCGTTTAACACGGAATTTCTAAACGCCAGCATTCTGTAGCTGCCCTGATCCGCCTGTATGCTCAGATTCAGATGGATGTTTGAACCCATAATTCTTTGGGCCGTGATATCAGACAGGGAAGGCAATGTCGAAACAATAGAAAAACCCTGGATTGCTGCTCCTGATTGCGAAACGGCAAAAAACAGGCCCAGCAGCAGCAGGACAAAAAATCGGGCACAATACACCCGTCTTCGTATTAACAAATTTACAGAACCTAACAAATTGAGGCTGATTATAACAGAAGTTGTAAAGGAAAAAACCCCCAAAGCACGAATGCTTCAGGGGTTTTCCTTACAAACAAAAATCAGTGATTATTCATCATCACTATAATCGGCATCATCGCCTTCCATTTCAAACTGCATCCCAGAAAGGACTTCTTCCGGAGAAATGGATCTCTCCATTTCAAACCCGGCATCAATACTCAATTCCTGAGAAATGTCAGCCAATCTGGCTTCTTTGTCATTAAAGTTATACTTCAAAGCCCTGTCAAATCCAGTACCAGCAGGAATCAGATTCCCCATGATAATGTTTTCTTTCAAGCCCGTCAGATTATCAATCTTCGAGCAGATAGCAGCTTGAGTCAGAACCTTGGTAGTTTCCTGGAATGATGCTGCGGACAAAAAGCTGTCCGTAGTCAGCGAAGCCTTGGAAATACCCTGAATTACACTTACAGCGGTAGCAGGTTTAAAGCCTTGAGCCACTAACCCCTCGTTGGTCTTCTTGAATTCAAAGTGGTTTATAATCTCACCACTGTTGAATGGAGAATCCCCGGAATTGGTAATTCTGACCTTGGAAACCATCCTTCTTAAAATTGTTTCAATATGTTTGTCATTGATTGTTACACCCTGACTCTTATAAACAAACTGAACCTCATTTAAAAGATAGCGCTGAGCAGCAAAAATTCCCATGGTATCTGCTAGGCCCTTGATGTCAACATCACCTTCTGTCAGACGATCGCCCACAGTCACATATTCCCCATCAGAAATAATCATTTCTTTCAGGGTTCCACTGATGATCTGCTTGTTGCCCCCAGTCTCATTTTCAATCACAACATTGTTACCGCTGTGCCGTAAAACTCCACTTGTAGAAGCCACAAGGGCATCTACTTTTGGCTTTCGCACCTCAAACAGTGAGCTGACCCTTGGAAGACCCTGAACAATGTCCGTTGTCTTTTTACCTTCGGAACTCCATTTTGCAAGGATGTCTCCAGGCACAACGGTCTGGCCTTCCTTAACAAAAATCTCTGCTCCATCAGGAATTGTATGAGCTTCACCAACCTGTACCAGAATCTTATCGACTACAGAGCGAACCTTACCACTTTTAGTCAGAGCATGTACCAGTTTTACTGTACCTTCCCTTGGAGTTAAAAGACGGGCAATCTTGTCTCCTGCCTTAACCGAAACAGGACTTCCATCTTCATTTTTCCTCAGAATTTCCATTTCCTCGGTAATAGTGTATTTCTTTTCATTCACTTCTTCGCGAATAAATCTTACACCATTATCCACATGCTCAAGACTGGAGTACTCCAACCAATCGGTAATAGGCTCTCCAGCCTCAACACGATCCCCCTGCTTCACACAAAGAGGCAGTGCGTTTGAAAGGAAATAATCCTTACCAGAATACACCAGAATGGTACGAACAACTTCTTCCCCAATCCGCTTATTGTATTCCGTAATAAAATTTACCTTACCATCAATTTCTGAAACTATAGGAGAAAAAGAATGAATCAGTTTTGTATCTGCTTCAATTTCCTGACCCTCAGTCACTAAAAGCTCAAGGCCCTCAGGAATCACATATTCCCTGGAGGACTCATCACCAATTACCAGAACCTTTTTAGAGTTCGACTTGGCTGAGATATGAATTCTCCCAATAGCCTCTCTCTTCTCGTAAAGATCCTTGGCAACTTCCTCAGAAATATCAGTACCGGATGCATAAAGAACCTGACCATCAATAGTCACAGGCTCAAGCAAGGCTGCGCCCATAAACTCGGAAGGTTTGATATCTTCGTCCAGAAGAATGGATCGTTTCACATAGTGATCCTTAAAGGATACTGTGCCGGCAATCTCGCTTAAAAATGGAATTGGGCCGGAAATTTTCTGTCCCTTTTTCACTTCATCGCCAGAATTGACCACCAGATTTTCTCTTCTAAGAATCGCACCCTCAGGAATGTTATATTCATGTTCTTCTTTAATCAGAACTCTTTTTCGATCCACCGTCTTATTGGATGCAGAACGGAAAGTTACAATTCTGACTTGACCAGAACCCTCAGCCATAAATCTGAGTTTCTTTTCTTCCTCGTTCTTTTCCACCATCATCGAACCACTCATGTAATACTCGTGGGTCTTGGTCTGATTCAGTGACAAAGCCTTCTTACCGGACAGTTGAACTTCCCCATCAAACTCAGCAACCAAAGTCACCAGTTCGTCTCCGGCTTTCACCTGATCCCCTGTTTTAACCTTTAAAACCACACCAGTATCTGTTGCAGCTCCAATAGTCTTGGTCGCAGAGGACTTCACACCCTTAGGTGCCTCAAATTCCTGATCCGAATGCTCAGAAGACGCAATAAAAATCATTCCGTTTTCTGAAATCACACGGTGGTTTTTGATCTTGATGTCACGGAACTCAGCACGGCCTGGCTGAGATGCAATCGCAATGGATCTTTCTGTACCCAGGACATAAAGATTGTCTCCGGCAGCCACAGTGTCACCATCGCGGACAGAAAGAACACTTCCCATTGGAATTTTGTAGGTATCCAAGGGTTCTTTGCTCTTGTGATCAAGAATCTCAATTTCAGCATCAGCCGATACAACCACCCCAGAGTCTACCCGCACATGTTTGTAACGGATAACACCACTATAGGATGAAATGTAATTGGATGGGTTATACTCCACCAATACCTGTCCTGTGCTGACAAAGTCACCATCAGCCACTCGTAGAACGGAACCCCTCTGGACTCCATACTCGGTAGGCTTGCCGTTTTCGTCATTAACAATCAGTACCCCAGCGGTCACAATCCGTTTGATGTTCTGTTCAAACTCATCATGCTCAGAGGCATCATTACCAGTGTCAATCTGAAAGTGGGACCGTTCTACGCGGTTTTCATACTCCAGATCCGCAAATGAAACCGTACCAGCAACCTTGGCCTTAACCGTAATTCTGGCAGCTTCGGCAATTCCACCGGTGTGGAAAGTTCTCATCGTAAGCTGAGTACCAGGCTCACCAATAGATTGAGCGGCAATCACTCCCACAGCTGTACCTAAAGCAACTTCCTGATTCAAGGACAAATCCACGGAATAACACTTGCGGCACACTCCCCACTCCACCTTACAGGTAAGAGGAGATCGCACCACAATTCTTGGATAAACCCGTAATTCTTCAATGCGATGGGCTTTCAGATGCTGAATCAGATACGGTGTAACCTCCTGATCCGGACCACACAATACTGTTTTCCCGTCCTCGGCCACCACGCACTCATCTGTCAGCATCTCAGAAGTCAGATCTTTGGTTGATACCAGAGTAGCTAAACGAGAAATACTTCTAGCAATCTCGCGAGTCACTACTGTACCAACAGAAAACTCAACTTTTCCAGATGCAGGGCTAACAATGTCCCTTTGCAGACTTCGGCCCACAATACGATCCTCAATCGGAATCATAATTTCATCAACCAGAAGGTTGTTTGCTGAGCGTTTTCCCCTCAGAGGAATCACTAAAAGTCCGTCTGTAGTACCACAATCATCGGTGGATACAATTACATCCTGAGCCACATCAACCAGACGGCGGGTCAGATATCCGGAGTCCGCAGTTCTTAAGGCTGTGTCCACCAGACCCTTTCTGGCCCCGTAGGTTGAAATAAAATAGTCCGTCATATTCAAACCGTCACGGAATGATGCCTTGATAGGCACATGCATAATGTCTCCGTGAGGATTTGACATAAGACCACGCATACCGGCCAGCTGCTTCATCTGCTGAACATTACCACGGGCACCAGAGGTCGCCATGGTATAAATCGGGTTAAAGTCACCTTTTTCCCAATTTGTCTTGAAGGTTTGCAGCAAATCGTCTGTGACTTCTTCCGTGGCATTAATCCACAAATCAATCTCAGCCTTTTTCCTTTCCTCAAGGTTAATTTCCTTGGCCGCATAACGGTCTGCAATCACTTTGGCCCGCTCATCAGCAGCAGCCAGAATGCTTTGTTTCCGTGGAGGTTCAGCCAAGTGCTTCACTGAAATAGAAAGCCCTGACTTCATGGCATACCAGAACGCAAGATCCTTCACATCGTCCAGAAGTTTTCCTGTAACCACTGTGCCACATTTCTGGTAACACAATTCGATCAGGGAGGACAGCTTCTTTTTGTCAAAGTGCTGGTTTTGAAAACCAAGTTCTTTGGGCACAACCTCATTAAAAATGAGACGGCCAATTGTAGTTTTGATGTAGTCATGGGATGCGTTTGCAGCTTCATTGGATGCACGAACAATCACAGAATCATGAATCTTGTGAAATCCATTATGAAAAGCCAGAATTGCAGTAGTGGGATTGGCATACACCCTGATGTCAAAAATCTCTACTTCGTTGATTTTGGCCTTTTTCAGCTCCTTAAGCTCAACTTCAGTGATTTTGTGCCCACGGCGAACAATTACTCCATCCTTACCATCTGATACCGTTTCTGAGGCAATCACATAGCGGGGACCAACTTTGACCATGTCCTCAATTCCAATTACCAGACTGCCTTTTTTACCAGAAGCAACGGGAACAGTTTTTTTGTCCACATGTTCGACTTCATGGGTCAAAAAGAAGGCACCGATAGTCATATCCTGAGAAGGAGATGCCACAGCCTTGCCGCTTGACGCAGACAGAATGTTGTAGGAGGAGAGCATCAGAACCCGGGCTTCCACCTGAGCTTCGAGAAGCAGTGGAATGTGTACAGCCATCTGATCCCCGTCAAAGTCAGCATTAAAAGCCTCACATACCAGAGGGTGAAGCTGAATGGCATTTCCCTTTACCAGAACCGGTTCAAAAGCCTGAATTCCTAACCTGTGCAATGTAGGCGCACGGTTTAAAAGTACTGGAAAATCTTTTACAATTTCTTCCAGAACTTTCCACACATTGGCATCCTCGCGCTCAATCATTTTACGGGCTGATTTAATGTTGTGGGAAAAGCCATATTCCACGAGCTTGTTCATGATAAATGGCTTGAACAATTCAATCGCCATCTTCTGTGGCAGACCACATTCATGAAGCCGAAGTTTAGGACCAACCACAATCACGGAACGACCGGAATAATCCACCCGTTTTCCTAGAAGATTCTGGCGGAATCGGCCCTGTTTTCCCTTCAACATATCATTGAGGGATTTTAAGGGGCGATTTCCTGTTCCAGTAATCAGTCTACCGCGACGACCATTATCAATCAGCTGGTTGACAGCTTCCTGAAGCATGCGCTTTTCCTGCTTGATAATGATTTCCGGAGCATTCAACTTCTGCAATCGCTTGAGGCGATTGTTACGGTTGATCACACGGCGATACAGATCATTCAAATCAGAAGTCGCAAACCTTCCACCATCAAGCTGAACCATAGGCCGTAGATCCGGTGGAATCACAGGTAAAACTTCCATAATCATCCACTCAGGACGGTTTTTGGAGTTCAAAAATGTCTCTGCAACCTGCAATCTAGTGATTGTATTGAGCTTTTTGGTTCCTGAGTCCTCACGAACCTTGCGCTTCAAATCATCGACTAATTTTTGCAGATCAAGCTCCCTGAGGAGTTCGCGGATAGCCTCGCCACCAGTGCTGGCACGAAACATATCTCCGTATCTCTCCTCATGGGTTCGAAACTCCTGTTCGGTCAGGATCTGCTTTTTGATCAGATCCTGCTTACCTGGATCGATCACAATATAGGAGTTGAAATACAGTACCTTTTCAAAATCCCGTGTAGAGATATCAAGTAACAGGGCAATGTAGTTTGGTGTACCTTTTGAGTACCAGATATGGGCAACAGGAGCAACTAGCTCAATATGTCCCATTCGCTCCCGTCTGACATTGGCTCGAGTGACTTCCACTCCGCAGCGCTCACATACCAGACCTTTGTAGCGGATGCTTTTATATTTACCACAAAAACATTCCCAGTCCCTGGTAGGTCCAAAAATCTTTTCACAGAAAAGCCCGTCTCTTTCTGGCCTGTGGGTACGATAATTGATGGTCTCCGGTTT
This sequence comes from Candidatus Cloacimonadota bacterium, assembly GCA_019454875.1. Lineage (GTDB taxonomy): Bacteria > Muiribacteriota > UBA6191 > UBA6191 > UBA6191 > UBA6191. The sequence goes on from JACFNL010000102.1 coordinate 9,257, forward strand.
TTTGATCGCGCCTTTTGACCACTGGCGAATCGTATCCGGGCTTGCAATACTAATTTGTATAGAACGAAGCTCATTTGCAGCGTTTTTCACTGAATTGCCCCCTTAATCCTGATTAAATTCAATGTTGAGACCCAGGCTTTTCAGCTCGGATACAATCACTTTGAATGATTCCGGAATATTCGGAACCATTACATTGTTGCCTTTGACAATCGTCTCATATACCGCGACTCTACCCTCCACATCATCAGATTTGATGGTGAGAAGTTCTCTCAGTACATGAGCTGCCCCGTAAGCTTCCAGAGCCCACACTTCCATTTCCCCAAATCTCTGTCCACCAAACTGGGCTTTACCACCCAGAGGCTGCTGAGTCACTAAAGAGTATGGACCAGTGGAACGGGCGTGAATCTTATCTTCCACAAGGTGGATGAGCTTTAACATATACATCATGCCGATAGTGATGCGGGCATCATAGGATTCCCCTGTCTCACCGTCATACAATGTAGTTCTACCATCATCTGGCAGACCCGCAGCTTCCAGCTTGTCAAAAACAAACTTTTCGTTAGCAATCACATTGTCGGTATTAAATGCACTGGTAGCATAGGACTCACCCAGATGCATACCAGCCCAGCCCAGATGGGTCTCCAATACCTGACCCAGATTCATCCTGGAAGGTACACCCAAAGGATTAAGAATAATATCCACTGGGGTTCCATCTTCGGTGAATGGCATGTCGCGAACAGGGAAAATCTTGGAGATAACCCCTTTGTTTCCGTGTCTTCCCGCCATTTTATCTCCCTCAGAGATAACCCGGCGCTGTGCCAGAAACACCCGTACAAGCTTAAGAACACCATAGGGAAGTTCATCACCTTTGGTTCCATCTTCCTTGTGTCTGGAAAACACAATGGCATCAATTACCTTACCCCTGTCCCCATGAGGAACAGTCAATGAGGTATTACGAACTTCTTTGGCTTTCTCACCAAAAATAGCTCTTAGCAGTTTATCCTCAGCAGTAAGCTCCGTCTCGCCTTTTGGGGTAATCTTGCCAACAAGAATATCCCCTGGTTTAACATCAGCCCCTACCTTAATGATTCCATCGTCATCCAGAAACTTCAGTGAATCTTCACTGATATTAGGAATGTCCTTGGTAATTTCCTCATGCCCCAGTTTGGTTTCACGGGCCTCTACCTCTAATACATTGATGTGAACCGAAGTAAATACATCATCATGTACCAGTCTCTCGGACAGCACTATGGCATCCTCGAAGTTATAACCGCGAAATGGCATAAAGGCACAAAGAATATTCTTCCCAAGTGCTAACTCACCATGATCAATCCCAGGACCATCAGCCAGAACTTCGCCCTTTTTAACAACCTGACCCAGTGACACACAGGGTTTCTGATTGATACAGGTACCCTGGTTGGAGCGGGCAAACTTGCGCAGCTTGTGTGAATCCCGCATTTCCTTGTATACCTGAACCTCACCCTTACATTTGTCAAACATCAGTTCGATGTCCTTTGACTTCAGGATATGTCCGGTTTTAAAAAGAATTCTACCGTCCGTAGACAAAATGTCTGCCACAACTTCATGATTCAAAGCATGAATGTAACCAGTTTCATCCAGGGTGCGGATGTTATCCACCCGGTTTGTGCGTTTCACAACCACAGTTGCTGCATCAACAAATTCCACAATCCCATCATAGGCACTGCGAACACACAACCCGGAATTCATGGCCACATAACTCTCCATACCTGTGCCCACAATCGGAGCTTCGGTACGGATTAATGGCACAGCCTGTCGTTGCATGTTAGTACCCATCAAGGCACGGTTCGCATCATCATGCTCAATAAATGGAATCAGGGAGGCCGCAACAGAAATCATCTGCAATGGGGAAATGTGAATCAGTTCAGCCTGTGAAGCAGGCAGCATGGAAAAGTCCTGCTCACCTTCCACATACTGTTTCACAGGGAATACAGACTGAGCGGAACGGCGGCCAGTGTACAAACCCATGTTGTAAGTTACAACCTTGAATTTTTCTTCCTGCAAAGCATCATAATAACGAACCTCTTCGCGAGCCTTGCCACCAGAAAACTCCCTTAGAGGAGTAACTAAAAACCCATACCCATCAATTTT
>JACFNL010000103.1 GCA_019454875.1 Candidatus Cloacimonadota bacterium
CTCTTCGAGAAAATTGTATGCAACATCCTGCACACCTCCAGTTGCATTAACACCAGGGCTATCAACAATACAAAGTTCGTCAAATCTCCATTTCAAGGGATAACCAAACTGGATCTGAGTAGGAATTTTATCCTTAGATCTGGTTGAAATGTATTGCTTCAGCAACTCCTGTTTGCCTCGAAGGGGTTGGCCAGATTTATATTCCAGTTCTTTTAAAAAATCATCGTTGAAAATCAGAGGCTGCGAGCTGTTCACGATAAGATTGTCTATGAGTGTTACCGGTATTTCGCGATACTCGTCACGAATTTTACAAATCTCATGCAACCGCTCTTTTGCTTCGTCAACATCAGGGGTTGTTAAATCATCACAGATGACTTCCACATTCCCATCAGCATAATGAACCTTTAAATAGGTTGTATCTGACTTGAATATTTCCACAATAGCACTTGAGGCCTGAAGAACATCAGAAGGTAGAATCTCCACTCCCAAAAGTGCGTTAATAAATGTTGATTTTCCTGCCTTGACTTCACCGGCCACCGCCAGTATAAACTTGCTTTCTTTTAAGGACTTTACTCTACCTTCCAGAAACTTGAGGTCAACTCCATCATCAAATGAACCCCGTTTCTCTTTATAGGCATTAAAAAGGTCTATCACATTATCTCTATGCGCCTTATATTCGTTACCAATCATTTTTTGCCACCTGATGTTTATAAACGATGTAATACGGAATTATACCCTGGAGATGATACAGAAGCCACATCAAAACCACCATGTCTGTAAGAACTGAATTGCTACCATTTTGTATATTTTTGCTAATCCTACCAGACTCACTGCCTCAAATTTTGCTACACCAGAATTTTTTTTAGAATATGCTAAAATGAAGGCATGAAAAAGATCCCCATCGGCTACAGCGATTTCAAAGAAATCCTATCCAACCCTAATTTCCTTTATGTGGACAAAACAGGACTGATTGAAGAATTTTTAGAGGATCAGAGTAAGATTCTTCTCATCACTCGCCCCCGCCGCTTCGGAAAAACTTTGAACCTCTCTACCCTGCGCTACTTTTTTAATCAGGAAGGAGCCTTGGAAAACCGCAAACTTTTTGATGGATTAAAGGTTTTTCAGAATGAGCAGGCTATGGCAGAGCAGGGTAAAAGACCCGTGATTTATCTGACATTTAAGGATTGCAAAACCAAAACATGGGAGGAGTCCCAGGGATTGATTCGTCTTTTGCTAGCCAAAACCGTGGAAGAGTTTATTGACATGTTTCAGGACGGAACTGGCCCATCTGAGAATGTTTTGAAATCGGTATATTCAGGAAAGGCCCAATATGAAGAAATGTGTGGTTTATTGCTACATCTATCCTCAGTATGCCAGAAACAGACAGGCATCCCTCCCCTGATTTTAATTGATGAATACGATGTCCCCTTACAATCAGCCTGGACGGAAGGCTACTGGGATGAGGCCATCACATTTTTTAGAAACTTCTTTAGTGCTGGTTTTAAAGATAACCCCTACTTGTGGCGGGGAGTTATTACTGGCTGCCTCAGGGTTGCCAGAGAAAGTATGTTCACGGGCATGAATAATTTGAAGGTCTGTGGGGTTTCAGCTACGGATTACTCTAAACACTTTGGTTTTACTGTACCAGAGGTTAAACAGTTGATTCAGGATTACAATTTAAAGCCCATTGAGGCTCAGATTGAATCCTGGTACAACGGCTATATTTTTGGTGAGACCGAGATTTATAACCCCTGGTCTATTCTAAATCTCATTGAACAAAAAGGAGTGTTTCGCCCCTACTGGATGAACACCAGCGGAAACGATCTAATCAAAGAAATTCTTGGTCGAGCCGGGGTTGATGCCAAAAAAGATCTGGAAGATTTGATGGCTGGCAAAAGTATCACGGTTCCTTTGCAGGAGCAGGTTGTCTTTCAGGAAATCGAAAACACCCCGGCCAATCTTTGGAACTTTCTTTATTTTACCGGATATTTGAAGGCCGTAAAAATTGAAGTACCACCTACTGTTCCCAAGGCACTGGTGCACCTAGAGATTCCCAATTCAGAGGTGGCCCAAATTTTTGATGACTCTGTTCAGTACTGGTTCGCATCAAGTAAATCGTTATCCCTTCTGCAAAACTTAAGAACCTGCCTTCGTGATGGCGATGAAGAGGAATTTGAGGATATTTTTAGGGAGCTGGTTTCAGACAGCTTCAGTTATTTTGATATTGATGGGAAAAAGCCCGAGAAGTTCTATCATGGTTTTGTATTGGGGTTGATTGTCTCTTTTTCCGACACATGGCATATAAGATCCAATCGTGAATCTGGTTTGGGCCGTTGTGATATTCTCATGTTCCCCACAGACTCCAAGGATTTTGGGGTTGTGATAGAACTTAAAACGCATCGCTCAAGAAAGGAATCTGATCTGATTGAGACGGCCCAGCGGGCCTTGAAGCAAATTGAAGATCGTCAGTACGAACAGGAACTCAGATCTCAGGGAGCCACAAAAATCATGAAGATTGGGATTGGATTTATGGGTAAAAATCTTGAGTTTTGTTTTCAGTAGAGATTCAAATGCTCGCCCTTCATCACCAAAAGAATATGTTTGCCAAGGCGATTTCTGAATTCCTCATCATAAGTAATATCAAATGCCGGTCCTGCCAGGGATTCAGCAATAAAGGGAAACACTAACATGGATAACAATGACAAAGCAGAGTAGCGGGTATTGATGCCTGTTTTTTCAGGAAGGCCTTCTAAGAGCATGGGCAGAAATTTTCCTGTATGGCGGGCAAAGGCGTTGACATAAAACCTTTGTAAGTCCTGCTGTCCTACCAGAATCTCCCGAAAAATAAATTGAAGCAGCCAGGGTTTTTCAGCAAAAATGGAGAGCATTCCGTGAACATAGTTCTCCAGGGAATCCTTCTGTGACACTGAGCTTTCCAGAAGAACCTGCATTTTTTTTAATATCAGACCAAGACTGCTTTCCAAAAATGCGTAATACAGACCTTTTTTGCTTTTGTAATAATAAGGAATCAATGCCGAGTTCACCCCCGCTAATTCGGCAATCTCACGCAATGAAACCTGATCATAGGGGTGTTTTGAAAAACAGACCTCAGCCGCATCCAAAATACTCTGCCTGGTGTCCTTTTCCTGATTTCTGTGAGGTCTTCCCTTTTTTATCTCGACCATAGGAACACAGTCTACACCGATAACAACTACTGAGCCGAAATATTCTGTTCCTCTGACCCATCATAAAGCTGTTCAAAAATTTTTGCCCGATTTGGCCTGGCCTGAAACGATTTTAACTGCTCCAGCAATTTCAAAGCCTCCGCATTTTGATTTACATTAACTAACTGCTGCAGGATTTTGTTGACCTTGGATACAAAGCTAGGGACTTCAAGCAAGTCACAAATTCCATAATTACGGCAATTTTCAACAGTCTCTTTTAACATGGTGAAATTCTGTTTGGTCAACTCGCCTAGAATCTGTACAGCGTCCTCGTAAAACTCTCCGGTACCAACCCCTATATCGTTAGTATCCCCTACATATACCACTGGCTGGGATGTTAAAGGATAAAATCCGGTATTTGGCGCTTTGGCCTCGATATACAAATTATATCCACCGGGAATTTCTGGAACCAGGGCATTTGTAACCTTGATAATTACCACCGAAGATTCTCCATCCTTGGTCAAATCCGCACTATGAAGCTGAATATCCCGTTGAGTCACCCGAAAATCCTCTTTGGCTGTAGTTTCATACTGGCGGCCCTTGCGCAGGCGGTAAATCTTTAAGCCCACGGACTCATCATGCATAGGCCAACGGGGAGGAAACTGGATTTTTAACTTTTGGGTAGCCACTCCATTGGAAGAAACAATCAGAGTAAGCCTTGGCACACGGGTTCCGGGTTTTAAGTTTTTGAAATTATGAAAAGTGGCCATGACCCGAGACACCTTGCCAAACAGGGAACGAAACTCCCGAAGATAGCGTTTGGCAATAGCCTTGTCGTGAATAATAACAACATTTTCATCATTGCCCTTGTTTCCGTTGGCCGATGCATTACCAGAGCCAATTGCCACCTTAGGCTCTGAGCCTTCCGCATCAATAATAAATACTTTATGGTGCATCTTACCCCGATGCGGAGAATCATAAACAACCACGGGTACACCAGCAGCTGTCAATCTTGAAAACTCAGCATAAGGTCCAGTGGAACGATAAAGCATGCGATCAAAAATACCTCTGACCTTCAAACCCTGATGATGTTTCTGAACCATCACTTCCCCAAGGTCATTGTGGGTCATGGCAAACTCCATAAAATAAATGCTCTCCGTTGCATTGCGAAGATATTCTTCGACCTTGCCCATGGGGTTATCCTCAGGACCAAACAACACCTCAATCTTGATATCCCCATGCATTACCGTCTGGTTTTCCAGCTGAGACGGGGAGCGGACACCAAACTGATTATCCACAAACATCTCTTCAAACTCTGTGGTAAATACTTTGGCAAGTTCTGCATTTTTAAGCCAGATGGCATTGTTTTCGTTTTTCAGTGAACAGGAGTCAGTAAGGTTGTAGGAACCTGTCCAGACCCACTGTCCATCCACAATTGCAAATTTGTTATGCATCAAACCGCTTCTGTCATTATCCTGTTTTAAATCAATACCAGCATCCAGAATTCGCTGGGCAAAAGGATTCATTTTTTCACGATCCACAATCCCGGTAGCATGATCTCTTAGATAATAGTTTCCATCATCCGTCACCAGTCGCAGTTTAACTCCACGGTTATGCGCCCTGATCAGAGCGTCCACGATACTGTCCAGGCGAAACTCAAAAAAGGCTCCATCCAATGTTTTTTTGGCTTTTTCAACAAATGAAATAAAGTGCTGGTCCAAGGTTGGCTCACTACCGTCACCAGGTCCAAAATGCAGTTCAATTTTACTGGCAGAAAATCCAAGACTGATTAACCCCAGAAAAACTATAACTTTACTCATTGTGCGCAACATGAACAAACCTCACTCCATGGCCAGACAGATTTTTGGCACAGGATAATAAGCATAATCAGATTTTTATGCCTGTCAAGTGGGCCTATGGCATTTCCTAATGTCAAAATTCATGTATTATAGGAACCATGCAAAATGAACAGAACCTTCACAAACAAATTTTTGGTTTAAAAATCCTGGTTGGCCTTCTTATTGTCTTTGAATTTGGTTTCAGAATTGGCCTTCCCCTGTTGTCCTGGGGCAAGTCCGATCTCTCTGATAAAGATCGGGACCTTATCATAAAAGAAATCCAGAAGGATCTTCCCAATATGGTGGTCCATACAATTGGAAATCAGATTCAGGAACTGGTAATGGATAAAATCGAGTTGAATCGAAGGGTCAATGAATCAGTTACCGAAGCCCAGAATCTGGTCGTAATGAAAGTAGGTAATGTATCTATTAATGAAGAACAGTTTCGTCAAAGGCTGGAGCTGATTTCCGTGCAACCCGGTTTTGAGAACATGCCTCGAGAGGACAGAAAAAAACGACTGGTTCAGGAGCTAAGCCGACACTACGCCGTGGTTCAGGATGCCACTGACAAGGGAATGGACAAGGAATCCTCCTTCCTGATGGAAATTGAAAAAGCAAGTAATCGCATCTTTTTGGCTGAACTGATCCGAAATGGGGTAGAAACTCCTACACAGGCCGATGTGAAGGCCTATTATGAAGAAAATTTGAATCTTTTTACCAGTGGTGATGTGTTCAGCTTTCGTATGATTCGTTCCCAGAATCAGGATGAACTTCTAAAAATCACTTCCCTGAAGGATTTTGAGGAATCAGAACTAGAAATTCAGGTTGTGGAAGCTGCCAGCGAAACTACCACTCCTTTGCATTTTGCCAGAAGTTTAAGAACTATACCCCTAAATTCATTAAGTCCAATTCTTCGTGACGAAAACTGGTTTTATATACTTCACAAACTGAAGGAAACCCAAAAAAATGTGGTCCCTCTAGAACAGGTAGCTCAAACCATTTTAAATCAGCTTGCCTTCCAAAGAGTCAGAGATTTTCTGGATAAAAGTGCCAATCCCTTACGATTTCAATCCACAATCAACAAATCATCAAACCCATGGAAAATTGACGGAGAAGTGATTACCGGACTGTCCCTGTCCAGCAGTCGTGAGATTCTGCCTCAGTTTTTCTTCACCTATCTTGAACAGAGCCGCGAGGATATTCGTGAATTTGAACTTGACCTAGAGCTTCTGATCCGTAAGTTCAAACAAAATCCCCTGTTTTTTGGAACCGCCGTTTCAAATTCCGTCAATCAAAAATTTGAATCCCTCAAAGAAGTTCTTCTGACCCAGAATATGCAAAAGCACCTGGAGAAGCAGGTTTCTGAGCCCTCCGAAGCCGATCTGTTAGCATTCTACAATGCCAACCCATCCCGTTTTGTACAACCTGCGGGTGAGCTGGTGCAGCATATTTTTTTAACCGACAGGACAGAGGCTGCGGAAGTACTGAATCTGGCTTTAATGGATACTTCCCACTTTCCCCAACTAGCAAAAAGCCGCAGTAAAGAAAGCCGCACTTCGATTCATGGCGGTGACATGCGCTACCTTAACTCAGAAGACTTAAGTCCACAAATGCATCAGGCTGTGTCGAACCTTAAAGAAGGAGAGGTTTATCCTGAACTTATCCCTTCGGCTAAAGGTGATGGATGGCATATCCTGCGTTTTGTCAGCAAGGTAAGCAGCACCCAGCCTGCCTTTAACGAAATTAAAACCAGACTAAGGGACTGGGTTTTGCAGGACAGAAAAAATAGAGAACTTTCTCACTATGTTGAAACTGTACAGCAAAGATACCCTGTGGTTCTGAACGAAAAGCGTATCAATTCCTTATGATTCTTGAAAAGCTTAGCAGTCAGGGCAATGATTTTCTGATATCGCAAATTGGTTGCAGCTCACACCCAGATCAACTAAGCAGTTTATCTATTGCCCTTTGTGAACGGCACAATGGTGTGGGAGCGGATGGGGTAATCTGGTTTCACAAAGAACCAGATGATACCAGAGTATTTTGTTATCTGTTTAACGCTGATGGCACCGAAGCTGGATTCAGTGGGAACGGTTTTGCCTGTGTCTGTTACTTTCTTGGCATCACAACAAAACTATGCGATTTTGTGCTTGTCTGTCGTGGGCAGGAATTTAAAATCAGGTATGAAAATCATTCTGTTAGAATCCAATGCCAGAACTTTACCCTCAAACACTGGTCTCAGAATGTTACTCTTGTTGATCTGGGAAATCCCCATGCTGTGGTCTTTGACAATCAGGATGAGCAGATCGTAGAATCCATCTTTGGGGATCTGTCCTTGTTTCCTGATGGCATTAATGTCAATCTAGCCTCTGTTCATGGCAGTTTAATTCTGCTTAAGGTGCATGAACGGGGGGTCGGGTGGACCAATAGTTGTTCGTCCGGTTGTCTGGCAACTGCCATTGTTGCACATCAGATCCTTGGCATTAAGACACCTGTGTCCGTGAAGCAGACGGGAGGGACCTCTGTGGTTTCCTATTGTGAAGCAACAAATAGCTACTATCTGGAGTTAAAACCACGATGGATCGCCACTGTGACTTACCATACATCTGAGCCACGGGCCTTGGAGATTTGATGACTCAAAGACAAACTGCCCTTGCCTACCTGCTTCTGTCTCCCTTTTTGATTACATTTACAATCTTTTTATTGATTCCTGTTGTTTATTCGTTATGGCTCTCCTTTCAATCCGTCAGTATCTATTCTGATCTTTTTAATGTGTTTGGTGATCTCCGTTTTGTGGGATTACGGAATTATTCCGATCTTTTACAGGACAATCACTTTTTGTTTTCCATGCTTCTGACCATGGTTTATGCAGCAATTACCATTCCTGGCACAATCCTTCTTTCCTTGTGTCTAGCACTCCTTCTGAACAACAGCCTTCCGGGAAAATCCCTGTTTCGATCAGCATTCTTTCTACCTAATATATTGGATATGTTAGTAGTCGGGTTTGTCTGGCAGCTAATCTACAGCCCCAAGTTTGGATTTCTGACTGTGATTCTGGAAAAAGTTCTTAATATTCATGCTTTTCATGATTCTGGATTTCTGGCAAATCCCTATACGGCACTGCCTGCTATTGCTCTGGCCATGATTCTCAAAGGTGCCGGGTTTGGCATGATCCTTTTTCTGGCCAGCCTGAACAATATTCCTAAGGATCTCTTTGAAGCCGCATCCATAGACGGGGCTAACCGGCTTGAAATTTTTCTGAATGTAACCCTGCCACAGCTGATCCCAACCATTCTGTTTCTGATTGTGACCGGTATCATGGCCGCCCTCAACGGCTTTACTGAAATTTATGCCATGAGTTCTGGTGGGCCTCAATTTGTTGGCAGCAAAATTTTTGGTGGAGAGACACTAGGAGCAACCAGGATCGCTGGATATTATCTATGGCAGGTCTTTAGTGAAGGTCGTTATGGATATGCGGCTGCCATGAGCTACATGATGCTTCTGTTTGCCCTCCTGATTTCCTATCTTAATGTAAAATTCCTGCAACCGAGGATGAACTGATGAAAATTTCAAAACTCCTTGGACTCTATCTGTTTTTACTGCTGGCCGCCCTGTTTATTCTTTCACCCTTTCTATGGATGCTGGTTACGGCATTTAAGGTACCTGGTACTGCCGAAAAACTGGTGTTTTTTAATGACACCAAGGTCAGTCTGGCTCAGATGAGTAACGAGGACTGGCAGAAAATGGGAGTGTCTGTTGAGGCTTCCCTTGTGCCTGTACTCAACGAAAAAATACTGGAACTGTACAGAAGTTCTCGCGTCCCTGGAACCCATGAAATTGTTGATATGTTGCAATCAACCCTGAAAAGACCCCTAAGTCCAGAAGCTCTAGCCCGTGTTTCCCAGGATGTTTCTGGAAAGCTCGATTTAAACACTGCATCTGCTGAACATATCATTCGTATTACCGGACTAGATCCAGAAAAAGCCCAGACTATTGTTGCTTACAGGGCAGAATCAGGCGGATATTCCACCCCACAGGATCTGCACAAAATCCCCCTCTTTAAAGAATCTGACATGCTTCGTATCAAAGAAATGTTTATTGCCAGACCGGAGATTCTAAATCAGCTGGATGCACCAGGTTTTCGCAGTGTATTAAATATGTCTGAAGAACGGGCTCAAGTTTATAGAGAGTTTATCAATACACAGGAAGAGGGATTTACATTTAAAAGTCCCGAGGCACTACTATCCATCAAAAGGTTTCATAAAAGCGAGGCCGATTTCCTGAAAGAATGGTTTTTTACCAATACCCTTTACACTCTTGATAATTTCAAAAAGGTGCTTTTTGACTTTGAACCCAGGGAAGGTTTTACAATCCGCAGAGCCTTTATAAACTCAATGATTGTTTCGGTGGGAACCGCTCTTTTAACAGTACTTCTTTGTACCCTGGCCGGTTATGATTTTGCCAAAAAAGAGTTTTTTGGCAAAAATGTCATCTACATCATTTTCTGGTCCAGTATGATGATTCCTGGCATGATGTTTGTAGTACCACAGTACGCCATCATTTCCATGCTGGGCGGGATCAATACATTCTGGGCCATGATCATCCCCCATACAGCCAACATTTTCGGCTTGTATCTGATGAAACAATATATTGAAGCCATACCTCATTCCCTCTTTGAGGCTGCCTGGATGGACGGTGCCAACGAGTTCGATATTTTCAGGATCATCATTTTCCCTCTGACCATGCCCATCGTTGCCACCCTGTTTTTAATGACATTTTTAGGTCAATGGTCCAACTTTCTATGGCAGTTGATTGTCAACACACCTGATTCCATGAACTCCACCCTGCCTGTGACTCTGGCTTTGTTTCGAGGCCAGTACTCTACGGACTGGACCGTTTTGATGGCCGGTGCCTGCATCATGCTTCTGCCTATTGTGATACTGTTTCTGTTCTCCCAGAGATTTTTTATCCAGGGCATCACCTCAGGAGCAGTCAAAGAATGAAACAAAGACATGTAACTTCAGAACCGTTTTTCTTTGTGGTGATGTTAGGTTTTATTGTAAGCCTTTTAGCAGTAGTATCTGGACTTTTAGGCTCGCAGCCAAAGCAGATAGTCCTCGATGAATCAGAGGACAATTTTCTAAACCGGTTTGTGGAACACGAAAAAAGTCTGGGCCGAAGCATTCAGATTGATAATACGGATCCCATTCCCGGTAACCTGGAAGTTATAGTAAACAAGGCTGATGAAATCGAACCTAGGGAACTTACAATCTGGGTAACCTACAATGACGAGCAGTTCAAGGTGTATCAGAAACTGGTACAGCGATTCTCACAGGAACGCGGAGTACAAATCAAGGTAAGCCGCATTCCCTTTGATGGTCAGGCTGAAAAGTTTCAGTATGCCTGCAATTCGCGAACTGCACCCGATATAGCCAGAATGGATATAGGCAACATTCCTCGATTTGCCGTGGGAAAGGCCCTTTTACCCATGGAAAGTTTTGCTGGATTTGCCAACTTAAAACAGAATCTTTCTCCCGCTGCCTTAAGCTCGGCTCTTGTCAGGACACAAAAGGGAGAACTTCTGCATTTTGCCATTCCTGATGAGTATGTCAATGTGGCCCTGTTTTACAATAAGGATCTGTTTATTGCTTCTGGTCTGGAACCAAAGGCCCCAAAAACCTGGGCCGAATTTGAATCAGTGGCTTCCAGACTAAGCCGCGACCTGGATGGGGACGGTCTGAAGGATCAATACGGTTTTGCTATGACAAATACCCTCTGGTGGTCCCTGCCCTTTTTATACGCCTTTAATGGAGACATTATCGATACAAAAAATCTGCAATGTCTCTTACACAATCCTGAGGCTGTTGCTGGCCTTGAATACCAGATGCATCTCAGTAAAAGTGGACTCGAGGCCGGTGCCTGGAGACCCGGATCAATTCAGCCGGACACAGGATTTAAAAATGGTCGTTATGCCATGATCCTGTCTGGACCCTGGAATCTGGAAAGTTTTGAGCAGAGCGGGCTAAATTTTGGGGTGGATTTAATCCCAGGTAATCCTGATCTTTCTGTAACTTCCACCACCAGTATCGGGGGAAACAGTAATGTCATTTTCAAAAGTACCAAAAGCCCGAAACTGGCATTTGAATTTTTAAGTTTTATGGCTTCTGCCGAGGTACAGATTCATCTGCATGAGACCCTGGGTTCCTTTCCTATTAATCTTCCTGAACTGGAAGCGATGAACTATGAGTTAAAGGCCAAATCTATTGATGTATTTATAGAACAGTCCAGGTTTGCTCGACCTCGACCGGCTATCCCCGGTTATGGTAGAATTGAGTCCATTGTCAACAATGAGGTGGAGGCAGCGTGTTCTGGAAGTTTA
>JACFNL010000104.1 GCA_019454875.1 Candidatus Cloacimonadota bacterium
TTTTAATCACCCGTCCCCGCCGTTTCGGAAAGACTCTGAACCTCTCCACCCTGCGTTACTTCTTTGATCAGGAAAACGCTGTGGAAAACCGTAAGCTTTTTGATGGATTAAAAGTAAATCGGAATAAGCCGGCCATGGCTGAGCAGGGCAAAAGACCTGTGATTTATCTGACATTTAAGGATTGCAAAACCCAAACATGGAAGGAATCCCAGGGAATGATTCGTCTTTTGCTAGCTAAATCAGCAGAAGTATTTTTTGACCTCTTCAAAGACGAAACTGGACCTTCTGAGAACGCTTTGAAATCGGTGTATTCAGCAAAAGCCCAATATGAAGAAATATGTGGCTTTTTGTTCCATCTATCCTCTGTCTGCAAGAAAAAGACTGGCATCACCCCCCTGATATTGATTGATGAATATGATGTCCCCTTACAATCTGCCTGGTCTTATGGTTACTGGGATGAAGCCATTACATTTTTCAGAAACTTCTTTAGTGCTGGACTTAAGGATAATCCCTATTTATGGAGGGCTGTGATTACTGGCTGCCTGAGAGTCGCCAGAGAAAGTATGTTCACGGGTATGAACAATCTGGAAGTAGCAACCATTGTTTCAAAAAATTATGCTCGGCACTTTGGTTTCACAGTACCTGAAGTTAAACAACTGATTCAGGACTATAATTTGACGACCATTGAGGCCCAGATTGAGTCCTGGTACAACGGTTATATTTTTGGGGAGACTGAAATCTATAATCCCTGGTCCATTCTTAATTTATTAAAGAATCAAGGAACATTTAATCCCTACTGGATGAATACCAGTGGCAATGATCTGGTCAAAGAAATTTTAGGCCGTTCCGGGGTGGATGCCAAAAAAGATCTGGAAGATTTAATGGCTGGTAAAAGTATCACCGTACCTTTGCAGGAACAGGTAGTGTTTCAGGAAATTGAAAACACCCCGGCTAACATCTGGAATTTTCTTTATTTTACCGGGTATTTGAAAGCCATAAATATCAAATATTCTGAGGAAGCTACCCTGGTTGAATTAAAAATCCCTAATGTTGAGATAAGCAGAATTTTTTATGAATCTATACAGTATTGGTTTTCCCAAAGTAAGTCCCTTTCATTACTACAAAACTTGAAACGATCCCTGATGGAGGGAGAAGTCACTGAAATTTCAAAAATACTCAGACGACTTTGTGATGATGCCCTAAGCTACTTTGATGTTTCTGGCAAAGAGCCAGAAAAGTTCTACCACGGGCTGGTACTGGGACTGATAGTTTCTTTTTCTGACACTTGGCATATCCGTTCCAATCGTGAATCTGGCTTGGGCCGCTGCGATCTTCTGATGATTCCCAAAAACCCAGACCATTTTGGAATTGTCATGGAATTTAAGACTATGGACTCCTATGAGGATGCCGATTTATCTGCCTGTGCTCAGGATGCCATGAATCAGATTGAAAAAAGGCAGTATGAGCAGGAATTACGATCTCAGGGAGCTACAAAAATCCTAAAGATGGGAGTTGGGTTTATGGGGAAAGAGTTGGAGATTTTAAGTACCATTGAGCTATAACTTCACAACCTCCGGCCCCTCCGCCCAAGGCTCTAACAACTGATCCTCTCTTTTTCTTCTATCAACTACCATGTAGCGAGATACTGAGGATGTATTCTGGCCCAATTTAGCCAACTCCTCCGCACAATAAATCATGAATGTGGTACCCCCAGTCAAATTCACATGGATGTTTTCTGAGTTAGCCAACAAGGTTCTTAAGCTCTTGCATAAGTTTTCGGTCGAAGCTTTAATGTTTTGACCACCGTAAGGGTCGTCCAATTTTTCAATATGGTACCGATCTTCGGACAAATCAAGCTTGCAGGCTAATTGCTGTGCTAGTTCCCTCGTTTCCTGGGAAACTAAAAACAAACAATGAAAATCGACTGGGGCTGATTTAAGAAATTGATACGGCAGTCCGATCCTCTCTCCAATCACAGTGATAGCCAAATTTTTGCAGGGATAACTCAATCCTACTTTTTCTGTATCAAGCAAATACTTCAATGTTGCAGGTTCCTTAAACTGATTCCAACGAACCTTTACTTTTTTCACTTTGTCATCGAATTCGTTGCCTGAGACATCCTCAGGCCTCATACCACAATGGGCATAAGCGTTTCTAACATCCGAGATTTTATTCCAAAAGTCAGCCAATTCCTTTATTCCTGGGGTGAGCATCTTTTTTAGTTCTTTGTCATCAAAAAAATGTCTTATCCTGACCAACTTCATTTCAATCATTTTTCGAGAATCTTTATTTAGCCAATCTACTACACCCTGTTCATGGGCAATGTAAGAAATCAGCCACTCCCTCATTTGAGCCATCGCTAATGCTGCATGACCAGACTCAAAATTTTTATCAATTAAATCCCGTTGTCGCAGAAGTTCAAATTGATCCAGAACTACTGCCTTTTTATCTAAAAACGGTTGTTCTTCTCCGAGGGCAAAACTCTTCATCTGTCTAACGACTTCGTTTAGAAGCACTTCTCCCTGAGGTAAGGACTGAAATGGCTTGTATAGAGTCTTTCTCTTATACTTTAAATACTTCCTTGCACTTGCTCCTAGCTCTAAAGGCAAGCCGAATCTAAATGCTTTCTCAATATTCTCCAAGTCTCTATATAAATTTTCGTCACCTAGCGGTTGAACCAGCCTCAAAAGTTCCGATAAGTCTTCTTTCTTGAACCTCTGCACCGCAAAAAGCCACTTCTGAAGGTCTACAAACTGTGACAGATCATGTACCTGTCCGGGACTACCATCACGGGTCATGGTGAGAGAATAGATTCCAGAAAATGTCAGTTCATGCAATTCGCAGTAGTAAGCAGCCAGGCCATAGTTCATCACCGCAAACTGTCTTAGACCATTGGAAAAATCAACGCTGATACGAACCTGCTTGTTACCTTGAACCAACTGATCCAAAGCCTTAGATGAAACATCCAAAAAGGATGTTAAATCTGACTCGGCTTCAACTGGAGCAACACTCACGCTAGTACCTGCCACCTCTCTTTTCAGGACATCAACAGCAGATTCACTGAGATTAGGCTTGGGCTCACGGGCTTCCCTGGTACAAATGGCTAGAATATGATCATATTTAAACTTCTGATGCAGGGCACTGGCGGCAAAAGTACCCTCAATCTGAGTCGAATCAAAACTGTATTTAACTACGGCAGATTTTGTTGAAAACTCGGGCAAAACAGTCAGTAGAATGTGCATGTTAACCTTCTGGTAAGTATTTTATGATCAAATCCCAGGCCTGTTTCAGTTGTTTGGAGGAAATCTCCTTATCAGCAATTCCCCCGTCCTTAAAGGCTTCCTTCAATTTCTTGCGCTTATGTTCTTGTAAAATACAATCCACAAATCCCTGCTTGTAGTCTTCTGATTTACCCTCAAAATTTGTAACAATGAACTTGGCAAGCTTTACCTGATTGCCACCATGCTCATGAAAATCCCTATCCCATTCCTTCATTCCGGCCAACTTTGCTTCTTCAGCCTTCTGCTTTGCCCTTGCATCCAGAACATCCTTACGATTCTGAGTCTCGCTATCATCTGGCTTGAATCTTCCATAACCGGATGAGGTTTTTGCCCCAAGACCTAATTCCAGAAGAGCATCACAAACCAGATTTTTTACCTGATCCTGATCGGTTTTATTCTTACATTTCCACAAAAACAAAAACGAGGCTCCGGGTTTTACGCTTAAAAAGGGAATCGGAGTAGGGCTATGCCAGTCTCCAGGAACCTCCCCGTTTTGATACCATGGCCCATAATGAGGGGTCATGACATCAACCATGATTGTACATTGTTTGGTGGGCAAGGCATCAAAAAAGATAACTGAGCCCTTGGATGGCTTATCAGAGCTATTTTCTGCCCCAAACAATTCTATGATTTTTTGATCGTCCAAACCGGACTCCCTGGCCCAGGCCCGAACTGCACCCTTAATGCTTGAACCGGGAATATAGGGAGTGCCTAGGGTCTGATGCCAGACAAACCCATTTTCAATCGGATTGGTACGACCAAGCCCACTGACCAAATTACTGATGGTATCAAACACCAAATAATCTCCATCACCAATCAACTCAAGCATTCGGTCACGATACTCAGTCAACTGAGATTGATTTCCAGCTGCCCCTTTAACAGTAGCTGCCCACTCTGATTTGTTGGTATCAAGGCTCCAGGATTCATCATTCCACTGATCGCAGAACTTATCAAACCATAAACCCTTATGACCGTTAGTTTTATTGAATTCAGGCGTGCATTTATAAAGTGGTCTTACCATGATCACTCCTTATCCGATTTTGGGATAAAGGCCACACAGAATTTTTTATGCCATTCCAGCCACTTCATTAAATCAGCCTGTGCCACGAGATAATTGCACTGGTCTTCTTTCATCATGGCTGACAGCAAATTTTTAGGATCGATTTTGCCTGGATATGTGCCATCCTTTCTACCCAGCCAGGTGGATATGTTAGCGGCAAGGCGATTGTGTGCTCCAGCCGCACCGCCACAGTCTCTTTCGCTACCATTGGCAAGTTCACTGGCTAGTGCCTGCCCCAGTCCATTCATAATTAGTGCCGCCCCTAACCTTTTTACATAAGAACTGTATTCAGAGGCCCAGTCCTCATTCTTAAGGGCTAACACTTTCTCCATGGCATCCTTGGCTCGAAGCTGATCCAGTGTCTGACTCATGCTCCCACCTCCGCAATGGCAAACCAGCCCATACCAACTGTTTCATTGCCCCCAACCCTAATATATGGTCTTTGCCACCATGTTCTCAAAGTTTGCATATCTGCTTCATTTCTTAAGCTTAAAAGGCAGTACATCAGGGAATCTGCTGGTAAGGATTCTTCATACCAAAGATTTTTACTTTCCTTGTTATCGCCTAGCTGATTGCGGGCCTGAACCTGCAAGCCATAACGACAGAACCAGGCAAAATCATCGTCGGAAATAACCAATAGACTTTCTTTTAATCTGTTTTTGGTGTCTGAATGAAGAATAAATTTCTGTAACACAGTAACTAGATTGTCAAAATCAGGGGAAGTTGTGATTTCGAACTCTCTTTCTTCCAAAAAGATTTTTCCAGCACTGCTGCCAATAGCCTTGCCTTTTGCAGGCACAGTAAACTTAATTTCTTGGCCTGCTCTTAGGCAATCCCGCTTTACCCTCTCAAGAATCATGGGGCAGGTAACCCAACGCGAAGCTGTTGTTAAAGACCGCACGGGTAAGAGTAGCAGGCGGGCATCTGAAACCTGAATCAGTCCGGCATTATCTTCTGAGCCAAAAATCCGATTACAGTCTGCTTCATTTTCAACCTGCTCACGCATAGCACCCTTTAGGCCGGAGCCTGGAATTACGGGCATATCTGTAATGGCTTCACGCATTACGGGTAAATCTACAACACCAAGGTTACGGCCACTGCCCGTATGAATTGCTGTTTCAGCCAACATTCCCCAAATCAATGTACTCATTTCTTTTCCGTCCTTTCCAGAGTTCCCAAAGCACAAAAACCGTAGCCAAATTTTGTTCTTTCCCCAATTTTACAAAATCGAGGTAATTGTTTATTGATGTTTTTTGATTCCAAATACATTACAGTCCCAGCCGGGTATATACTAACCTGCTTTTCAGGCTGTCGCTTGACTGAATCCCAGCCTCCGATTCTTTGCAACCTGTCCGTACAGACGCTTATCACGGAAAGATCTGAATCATCAATTGTGATTGAGCTGTCAAAAATAATACTTTTACTTAAATGCAAAGGTGTCAATGCCACCAGAACCAGATGCTTGTTTGTATCAGGAGTAAAAGTCTCAGACACCGTAGTTTCATCTACTGAAAACTCAGGCCTTAACATTTCTAATTTAGCCTGCCTGCTTTCCCCACCAAGGGTTAACAGGTTGGATTTTCCTATCACATCAGTCAGTCCATGTACCAGCATTACCAGACCAGTGTTATGGGCCATACGAATGTGAGTGGCCGAATACAGATGTCCTTCCTTGGCCATACGGTTTTCACGAGCCAAACCAACCCTAGGTTCTTTGGCCCAGAGGTTCTTACTGTGAACCAGGGAAGATAACTCATTGCGCTTTCCCGATTTTAACCAGACTAGAAGCTCTTTGAGTAAAACCCAATGTCTGGTACTGGTTTCAAGTTTTTTGCCTTTAGGCGGATCAATAGCAAACTCAGGCAGCCTGACTGTGCCTATATCTGTGACGACGGCTTTTCCGGGTACTAGTGAGGTGTGAATCTTAAACTCATCATTCTCAGTATAGCCGACCAGATTTAAGGGTAGAGGAACCAAAACTTCCTTATCCCTCAATATAAATGGTCCCGCAAAATTTAGAGGCCCCAAATCATCCCGATTCCCAAGTTTGTCATAAAGCGAAGGCTCCCAGGCTCCAGAGCCATTCCACCCCAGTGCTCTAGCATAATGCCCACGAATTGCCCCAACTACCGTATGGGGGTAAGGCGGGAATATGCCCGCAAGCTCATGGCTTTCACTATTGGTATCAAAGGGCAGGGAATCTCTAAAAAATAGAGTATCCAAAGGTAATAAGTTCATTTGTTTCATAGGTGATCCCCTTCCTGACCCTTGGAATTGAGTAAATGGATAATGGGTAAAATATCAAGCTGGATCTGACCGTGGTCGAGCTTTGGAGCTTTAAGTAACTTAAGAAGTTTTGCGGCCTGTTCTTCACGAACCGGTACATTTTTTTGTTGCAACCTCTCCTCGGTCTGCACAATTTCTGAGTAGATCAAATCCTTAAGATTGTCCCCAAAGGCATGAGTAATTGTATCGCCTACTTTCCAGTTTCCGTGTCCACTCAGTTTTTGTAAAAGCTGCATCAGTTTTCTTAGGGATGAAACAGTTAAACGATTCTCCACATTTTTACCCATGGCATTCAGTATTTCTTGAATGACCTGATTTTTACCAACAAGATTATCGTTCCACTTACAGGCCCATTCTGCCTGTAAACCACCAGATTTCCAGACGGCTATAGCCAAAGAATCCCGTCCATTTTTTTCTTTTGCCACATCATCTAAAAGCCGGTGGGCTTCCTTAAGAACAGTACGCAAAGGAGATCTCAGGTTGGCAAAAACAAGAGATGCTGAAATACTGCCAATAATCTTGCCATCGTGTTTTTTTCCTACATGGTTTTGATATAACTCACGGATTTCCAAAGCACATTGCAAGGCATGTTCCATTGGTAGAATTGCTAAAACATCGTCGCCACCAGCGTAAATGGTTTTACCCTCATATTTATTTAGTATCTCAGGTACAGCCCTGGTGAAATCAAGAAGCGATTTACTGACATGCTCTACGCTGGAATTTTGTAACAACTCTCCAAGCTTATCTCCATCGGCCAATAAAAGGGCGTAAAATCGGGGAGGATGTTCCAGCTTATTTTCATCTGATTTCGCAGTTGCTCGAAACAGGGATTTTAATTCTTTTTCAAGCTCTTCAAGCTCAGATTTCTGCTCAAGATAAGTCTGCTTCAAACCTGAAAAATCTGCCAGGTGAACCCATTCCTCAAACACAGCACCTGGATCAAAAACCTTTACTTGATCCAGATAGCTCTTCAGTTTCTTCTGATTGTCTTTCAGCCAGTTTTTGGTAGCAATTTTAGTTACCGAGTCCCAAGCTTGTTGATCGGGCTCCCAGCCAATAGATTCTTTGCCCAGTCCCTTGGTACAAAACAGGCGTTTGACTAATGAAATAGCACAAAGTCTTTCCTGATCCTGTAAATCAAGGGGGCTTTTCACAACATCCTGTGCCTTTCTCCAGAATTCATCCTGTTTTTGAGAAGCATTGGCACGGGAAAAACCAGACAGTTCCTGAAAGTGTGGCATCAACACACATTTATCCCCAGGCTCATCTGGCAGAATATGATTTCTCCAAAATTTGCGACGGGCCAGATCAAGACCTGTGGCAGCCTCAGAGACCACCCAACTGATTTCCCAAAACGACTCAATCTGCCTCTGCCAAATCACTTCCGTCTGCTCATTTTTGAACTTACTGACAAACCGTTTCCAAACCGCATCTGCAAGCCTAAGCCAAGCCTGCTTAAGGCCTCTACCCGCTGCATCAGCCACAGTTTTTGCTAATGCTTCGTCTGAAACCTCAACAGTAAACTGATTAGGAATCGTGCCATACTGCGGTGTGTTTGTACCTGGATTACGAATCATTTGAATCATGGGATCTGATCCAATGATGGGTCGAATTACCTTGCCTCCAGCATCTTCGGCTTTAATGATGGCGTGAGCAGCCAGAAAGGATAAAAGATAAGATCCTGCCCAAAGGTCTCTGGTTCTTCTGGCCTGAGCCACAAATCCCTGCACCGGGCCAATTGAGAAATGAAGATATACACTCATAATGCCCTCACTGTGTAGCCTCTGGTGAATTCAGATTCTCCGCTTCCAATGAACTCCAAAAACTGGCTTACTGGAGTGTAGAACTGACTCAAATTGCCTGTGGACTTTCCGCCTTGAATACGAGCCCTGTTATGTACAACAATTCTCTCCCCATCAGGTAAAAACTGGGCAGGTAAAAAACTCAACAAGCCAAAATACTGTCCATCGACCTTAATCACCTTGATAAACAAAGGGCTAGCCCTGCGTTCGTGATTTTCTGGTTTTGCTCCAAAATCTCTGGAACAATTCTGAATTGATGTAAAAAAATATTTGTGGGGTAAACCGAATGCTGACCGCCTAGGAATGTCTTCAACCTTTGAATCATGGGCGCTATGCATCAGATCGTGATCCACTTGGAATTTCTTTAACGCGGGTACTCCCAATACCTGCCCATCGCGACCAAAACTACGGTAATGCATCATAGCTTTACCAATAGTGTTCATGATTTCAAGAGCGGAACTTCCTCCTTCAACCTTTATCACTCTACTCTGACTAGACCATGCCGTGTAATCAGGATAACTTAGTTGATTTTCAAACTCTTTGGCTAATAGCGCCGGCCATTTAAATACCTGCTCGACCTTCTCCTCTTTATCTGCAATTTTTAGGGACTTTAGACTTAAACTTCCAAATCCTTTGCGGGAGCGAGCCCCCAAAGAACCACATATTGCAATCGATAACATAGTGTAATGCAGTAAGGTGATGCAGGTTTTATCATCCTCTCTTAGTGTTAAATGGAGGCTAAATTCTACTCCATCTAAACAGGGCCTGGTTAAGCGACCTTCATTAGCTCCAAATGCTCCCATTAACCCATAGCCAAGGTAACGCACACCCTCACCCACCACCTTGCCTGATGCTAAATTTAGAACTGAATTTGCAGATACTGCTTTACCCTCGTTAAGCAATTCTGTTCTGATTCGCAGAAGGCCAATACCCTTGGTGCTTCCAAAAATTTTACTCTCAAAATTGAGAATTTTTTGCAAATCCCCCTTTAAAAGCCTAAAGGCAACCGCCCTAAAATGAAACCGCAGCAACCCCTTAATCGATAAGGGTCTCAAGCTGGCTGAAACTGTGTTTTCCCCATCCCCACAGAACATGGGAGTTACCACCTCAAATGTGGCCTCAATTTTTGTCATTGATATTTCCTCCTGACTCCCTGCCAAGCGAGGGCAAAAGCTTTTGATTGGTTAATGTGCGATAAGTCTTATCTAACCATGTGTATAATTTATCTTCTCGTTTAGTTATTTCTGGCACCTGACCTTCGGGATTGGCGGCATGCGCTAAGGTGTTTCGCAGATGACAAAGGGTTTTAAATTCCTGTGTTCGTTTACACAAATCTTTCCTGTTGGTTTCTCGTTTATCAAAATTTTTCTGCTGGTTTTCTGGCAGACTGCCTGTAATCACGGCTTCTACCGTAAACAAGACACTACGGACATAATCTCGATGACTAAGATAATGCCAAGCTCTGGCGGTTTGTCTTTTCTGAAGAGTCCCATAGGAATGCCATTGGATTTGTGAAAGAAGATCGTCTTGAACAAGGCTAAAGACTGAATCAGGATCGGCTTCTTTTTTTAACTCCTTGTACACATTCTGAAGGCCCTGGCTCGCCCAACCAAGCTGCATAATGCGTTCAAAATAGTCCCCTTCAATCAGTTCGTTTTGATTGGATTTGCTTAAATAATTGGATAGTGGAGATTCCAGATGTTTGATGGAGCCGGTTTCTTCAAGAAGTTTCAGACCCACAATCCAGTCATGAATATCCAGTAATCCTTGAAGGTATAACACAGGGGTCACAGAGTTTTCTATCATTTCCATAGCGCCGTAATAGATGCCACCAATCTGTACCTTTTTTAAGGATTTGGCAAGGATGGCTGCCATCAGGGAAAGCATTGGTAGGTGACGAAAGCTATGGGTAATATCAAGATAGATGTCATATCCATCATGTTCAGAAATGACTGTCTGTAAAATCTTGAACAGATCCCAAAGCTCCTGAGGACTGGAACAGTTTGGCATTCGCCGGTGCACAGCTTCTACCCCAGATTGGCTCAGTCTCTGGCTTAACTCATTCCAGTTCTTGGCCTGAGATTCTTCTGTACACAAAACCACTGCTTTGCTGATTTGATGCACTTCACATAAAGCTTCCTGAACATATGGGGTAATGCGCGAGGTGACATTTGAATTTTGGTAGGCGCATGGCTTGTGGTTATTTGTTCCAAGAAAGCTGATCAATACTTTGGGCATTAACAAATCCTCAACAATCCTTCAGAAATAGTTCACACACTGTAAACATAATGGACAAATGTGTCAATTTTGTACGGCACTTAATTTTTTGAGTCATTTGACAGTAATCACTAAGGATATAGGAGGATCAGTCACACAAAGTTTGGGAATGTCGTGACTAAGTTGGAAAACAGGTGTTTGTGGTAAACTATACCCATGAAAAAAATCCCTATAGGCTACAGCGATTTTAAAGAAATTCTCTCCAATCCTAGTTTCCTCTATGTGGATAAAACTGGACTGATTGAAGAGTTGTTAGAGGATCAGACCAAGATCCTTTTAATCACCCGTCCCCGCCGTTTCGGAAAAACCCTGAATCTTTCCACCCTGCGCTACTTCTTTGATAAGGAAAATGCCTCTGAGAACCGCAAACTGTTTGATGGCTTGAAGGTTTCCAAGAACCAGGAAGCCATGGCCGTGCAGGGCAAAAGACCGGTAATTTATCTGACATTTAAGGATTGCAAGGCCAGCAACTGGGCAGACATGCAATCCATGATTCAGGAGACTTTGGGAATACTAGCCCAGTCCC
>JACFNL010000105.1 GCA_019454875.1 Candidatus Cloacimonadota bacterium
CTGTTCTGGTCGAGAGAGATATAAATACTGGGGCAGAATATGTTGTGGATCCTCAATATATTCTGGATGGGGATTCCAACCGGGTTGTAGTTTCTTTTTTGAACCGTCCGGCCACGGCTTTGACTGGAGTAATTCTGGGAGTAGATCAACCTTGTCGTTATCTGGAAGTTTATGCGATTCAGGGGGGCAGTGGATTAAGCAGGGAGACAGCTTTTGTTTCCAATCCTGTTACGATAAAGATAGTTCATGCCAACCCCTATCTTGCGAATAAATGCCAGCTCTAGTTTAACTAAATGGTAGTTGCTTTGGGGCCAGAAATGGCATACTCTTAGCCCTTATGCAAGTTCAGGAAAAAATTTTTGTGGCCGGTCATCGGGGCCTTGTTGGTTCCGCAATTGTTAGACAGCTTCAGGCCCAGGGTTGGAAGAATCTGATTTTTAGAAGCTCCCGGGAACTGGATCTGAGGGAAAAAGATCAGGTAAATCTGTTTTTTGAAACCAGTCGCCCCGCTTATGTATTTTTGGCAGCCGCCAAAGTTGGGGGAATTTGGGCTAACAAAACCAAAAAAGCTGAATTTTTAAGAGACAATCTTCTGATTCAGATCAATGTCATGGAAGCTGCCTATCGTTACGGGGTTAAAAAACTTCTGTTTTTAGGCAGCTCCTGTATCTACCCACGGCTTGCACCCCAGCCCATGAAGGAAGAATACCTTCTGACAGGGACTCTTGAGGAAACTAACGATGCTTATGCAATTGCCAAAATTGCCGGAATCATGGGTTGCAAGGCCTATCGTGAGCAATATGGCTGCAATTTTATCTCCTGCATGCCTACCAATCTATATGGGCCGGGAGATAACTTCGATCTGGAAAGCTCCCATGTCCTGCCCGCCATGATCCACAAGTTTCATAAGGCAAAAGAGGCAGGCTTAAAAGAAGTGGAACTGTGGGGAACAGGCACCCCTAAACGGGAATTTTTGTTTGTGGATGATATGGCCAGTGCCTGTATTTATCTGATGCAGCATTATAATGGGCAGGAGCATATTAACATTGGTGTTGGTAAGGATATTAGTATCAGTGATTTGGCTTTGATGGTTTCAAAATGTGTAGGATATACCCAAAAAATTATCTGGAATACAGATAAACCGGATGGGACTCCTCGAAAATTAATGGATATTACTCGTTTGCGGGAGTTAGGGTTTGAGCCCCGCACCTCATTGGAGACAGGGATTAACCTAACTTACCAGTGGTTTTTACAACAGGAGATTTCACGATGAAAAAAGCTCTGATTACAGGAATTACAGGTCAGGATGGAGCCTACCTTGCTGAGTTCTTGTTAAATAAAGGTTATGAGGTTCATGGTATAAAACGCAGAGCGTCCCTGTTTAACACGGATAGAATTGATCATCTGTATGAGGACTTTCACAAATCTGATGCCAAGTTGTTTTTGCATTATGGGGACATGACGGACTCGACAAATCTGATTCGGATTGTGCAGCAGGTGCAGCCAGATGAAATCTACAATCTTGCGGCCCAGTCCCATGTCAAAGTGTCCTTTGAAACCCCGGAATACACGGCCAATGCCGATGCGCTTGGAACTTTAAGACTTCTGGAAGCCTTAAGAATTTTAGGTCTTGAGAAAAAGACCAGATTTTACCAGGCATCGACCTCAGAACTTTATGGTCTGGTTCAGGAAGTGCCTCAAAAAGAAACCACACCGTTTTATCCCCGGTCTCCTTATGCCGCCGCCAAACTTTATGCCTACTGGATTACGGTAAATTACCGTGAAGCTTATGGTATGCACGCATCCAACGGGATTTTGTTTAACCATGAATCTCCCATTCGTGGAGAAACTTTTGTGACCAGAAAGATTACCCGGGCTGTATCAAGAATCCATTTTGGGTTACAGGAGAAACTCTGGTTAGGAAACCTAGATGCAAAACGCGACTGGGGTCATGCCAAAGACTTTGTTGAGGCCATGTGGCTTATCTTGCAGCAACCAGACTCTGATGATTATGTAATCGCTACCGGTAAAACCTATTCTGTCCGTTATTTTGTAGAAGAGAGTTTCCAGAAAATCGGTATTGATATCGAATGGGTAGGCCAGGGAGTTAGTGAAAAAGGAATTGATCCCAAATCCAAAAAGGTATTGGTAGAAATTGATCCAAGGTATTTTCGGCCTACTGAAGTGGATCTTTTGATTGGGGATCCTACCAAGGCCAGACAACGCCTGGGTTGGGAATGTAAGTATGATCTGGCAGGCTTGATAGCTGAAATGATGGATGCAGACTTAAAAGAAGCAAAACAGATTGTAGATTTGCAAAAACAGGGTTATTCCGTGTCTATCCCAATGGAGTAGGTATGCCTCAGTTTACAAAAACCGTTCTTTGTATTGGAGCCGGTTATGTCGGTGGCCCGACTATGGCCGTGATGTCTCAAAAATGTCCCGAGGTCAAATTTTTAGTGGTTGATATCAATCCCCAAAGAATAGCCGCCTGGAATTCCGAAGAGTTGCCAATTTATGAGCCAGGGCTTATGGAAGTGGTACGGGAGACCAGGGGCCGTAATCTTTTCTTTTCAACTTCGGTTGAAGATGGGATTCGTGAAGCAGATATAATTTTTGTAAGTGTTAACACGCCCACAAAGACCTTTGGTGTTGGAGCTGGTGAAGCAGCCGATTTGCAACACTGGGAAAAAACGGCCCGACAGATCGCCGAAGTAGCGACCAAAGATACCATTGTTGTTGAAAAATCCACTCTGCCAGTTCGCACAGCCGAGGCAATGGCCAGGATTTTGTGTGCCAACTCCAAGGGACTTAACTTTGAAGTTTTAAGCAATCCTGAGTTTTTAGCGGAAGGCACGGCCATTCAAGATTTAAATAACCCGGATAGGGTTTTGATTGGATCGGAGCAGACTGCTTTGGGTCTTAAGGCCTGTGAAGCCGTGGTATCTTTATATGCCCATTGGGTTCCCCGTGAAAAAATTCTGACTACCAATGTCTGGTCAAGCGAGTTATCCAAACTGGTGGCCAATGCTTTTTTAGCCCAAAGGGTCTCCAGCATCAATTCCATTTCAGCTTTATGTGAGGCAACCGGGGCCAATGTGGATGAGGTTGCTAAAGCTATTGGAACAGACTCACGAATTGGCCCGAAGTTTTTGAAGGCCTCTGTAGGTTTTGGAGGATCCTGCTTCCAAAAAGACATTTTGAATCTGGTCTATATTGCCCAGTCCTATGGTTTAAATGAAGTCGCTAGTTACTGGAGACAGGTCGTTAACATGAATGACTGGCAAAAGGATCGTTTTGTCAAAAAAATGATTCGCGCCATGTTTAATACCCTGGCAGGCAAACGCATTGTCCTTCTTGGTTTTGCTTTTAAGGCAGACACAGGAGACACCCGCGAATCTCCGGCCATTCGGGTCACCCGCCTGCTTCTGGCAGAAAAGGCCTCGGTAGTAATAACCGATCCTGAAGCTATCCCTAATGCTAAAAAGGAATTTACGGAAAACGAACTGTCACAAATCGAGTTTGTGAATGATCCTTATGAGGCCTGTTGTGGGGCTCATGCCATTGCCGTGATGACGGAATGGAAACTCTATCGTGAACTGGATTATCAAAAAATTTATCAGAGGATGCAAAAACCGGCCTTTCTGTTTGATGGTCGCAGTATTTTAGATCCGGCTCAAATTACTGAGATTGGTTTTTATGCTTATTTTATTGGAAGAGGGGAAAATGTCTGAGATTAAAACTATTTTAATGACAGGTGGGGCCGGATTTATTGGTTCAAATTTTGTGCATTGGTTAATCAAGAATCATCCAGATATTCGTTTAGTCAATTTAGATGCCCTGACCTACGCCGGAAAGCTTGAAAACCTGCAAGGGGTGATGGATCACGAAAGACATATTTTTGTGAAGGGTGATATCTGCGACAGAGGACTCTTAGCCGAACTGTTTCAGAAGTACAATCCCGATGCAGTTTTACATTTTGCCGCAGAAAGTCATGTAGATAACTCCATTTCAGGCCCTGGAGTATTTGTAAAAACCAATGTAGACGGCTCATTTTGCCTTCTTGAAGCAGCCCGGGCCCAGTGGATGGAAAAACCCTTTACCTCAAAATCCGGACGCGAAAATTGCCGCTTTTTGCATGTCAGCACCGATGAGGTTTATGGAACCCTTGGCGAAACAGGACTTTTTACTGAAGAAACGCCCTATGCCCCCAACTCACCCTATAGTGCCTCCAAAGCAGCTTCCGATATGTTTGTCAGAGCCTGGCATCATACTTATGGCTTAAACACAGTAATCACCAATTGCTCCAACAATTACGGTCCTAGGCAGCACGGGGAAAAACTGATTCCCACAATTATTCGCAATGCCCTTAAAGGCAATCCCATTCCCATATACGGAGACGGGGGCAATGTCCGCGACTGGCTTTATGTTGATGATCACTGCCGAGGCATCTTTTTAGCCCTCACCAAAGGACAGGCAGGCCGCACCTACAACATCGGAGGCAGAAACGAGTGGAACAACCTCTCCATCGCCAAAAAAATCTGCTCCATTCTCGACGAAAAGGCCCCACGATCAGATAGCAAACCCTACTCCACCCAAATCACCTTTGTCACCGATCGTCCCGGCCACGACCTGCGCTACGCCATTGATGCCACCCGCATCGAAACCGAACTAGGCTGGAAAGCCCATGAGGATTTCGCCAGTGGGATTATCAAGACGATTGATTGGTATTTGAGTGGGTCAGTAGCTTAGATTTTTTTTGATAACCTTCTAGCATGTTATCTTTCTTAGGTATATTAAATGTGGCTTCGAAAACATGCTCAACAATGTCAATAGCTGCCTGGATGTCATCGGATGAGGGGCGTGTAATTTTATGCAATGCCCTATTTCCTAAGTATCTGATTTTGTGTAGGCAGCTTTTCCCTGTCTCTGTCAAAAGTCTTTTTTCAAACAAACCAGAAATTTTTCCTTCAAGGGTGTAACTGTCCTGAGCTTCACTCGTGGCGTAGTGGTGGCAGCTGACCACCTTATGGTTTGTGTTATTGTTGCAGTCATTGCAATGTTCAAGAATGCACTGACCAATATGTTTACAAAAATTGTTTGCGGACACTTACGGAATCTCCTCAGAAGTATGATGATGGTGGATTTAGTATATAGAACTTTTTAGGCGAAACACTAGTATTGGATTGATTGCCTGTTTTGAAACAGGAAAATACGCAAAAAAACACTTGACAGAAATTTTAGACTCGCTTTGTGCTGGTTCGCAGAGTCCATAAAAACAGGCGGCATTAGCTCTGTTAAACTTTGTTTATCCCTCAGATCAAAACCTCTGATTCATTTTTGATATTTTTCTGGCAGTTTTCCCCATAAATCCGCTCCAAAAAACCCAAAAAACCAGGGGTTATAATCAATACATGCAAAAACATTTATTGATTCATCAAAAGCTGGTTCAAGCAGTCAAAAACTTGAGAAAAAACGAGGCAGAAATTCTTGATTTAATTGCTCAAGCCGATCAGACCAGGGATTTTTTAATGCTCATGCAATACCCATCCCTTTTTAGTTATTGTGTAAAGGGAATTGGGTTGACTGATGCGGAAGCCTATAATTTTCTGGCTCTGTATAAAAAATCCAAAGAGATCCCGGCCCTTACTGAGGCGATTCAGTCAGGGGAAGTATCGGTCAGTAAATTGAGACATATCTGCCCGGTAATCAATCAGGAAAACCAAACGCTTTGGATTGACAAAGCCAAATCGGAAACCAACAAAAAACTGATTGATGAGGTAGCTAAAGTTTCCCCATATACCAAAAAAAGAGAAGTTGTTAAACCAGCTGGAGAAGGTATGAAACGCTTGTCTTTAGATGTTTCTCCTGAATTGATAGAAACCCTTCTAAGGCTTCAGGAAGTGTTAAAACTGGATAATTTCACTCAGGTGATTGAAGTGTCAGCCAATGAAACCTTGGAAAAAAAGGATCCGATCAAGAAAGCAGAAAGGGCTGAGGCTAGGGCCAAAAAGAAAGAAGCTATGGAGCAAGGCAATGAAGCAGGAAAAACGAGTGTCAAAGAGACAGAGGAAATTTATTCTGATTCCCAAAGCTCAGTTCAAGAAAATAGTGATTCTGATACTGAGTCTGTCGCGAGACAGGAACGAAAAAAATTGCCCACCCATCTTGTTCATGCTGTGAATAGAAGGGATCGCGGGCAATGCTGTTATTATGGAATGAGAAACAACCGTTGTGATTCAAGATACAGGGTTGAAATTCATCACATTGAGCCAATAAGCCGGGGCGGGAAGGATACAATTGAGAATCTGGTCACACTGTGCCATGACCACCACAAATTGATTCATGAATCGCTATTTGGGCAGGGTTTTCAGAAGACTAGAATTGATTAGAACACATTTCCTGTTTGCCATCTTCAGATGATTTGGCAGCCATGAATCTCTCAGAGGACGCAATTTTCAAATGTTAAAGATATTTTCAATTTCATGGGGTCTTGACATATACGCAGTTGTACCTATACTAATTGCGATTCAATGCGTTTTAGATTGGGAGAGAATATGAATTTTTTAGTAGTGTTGCTGACAGGATTGTTTGTGTCCGGTGTAGGGGCAACGGATTTGGATGCTTTACAGCTGGCAAAAAAGAATCTGGCCGAAGCTCACAGCAAGTTTGTGGCTTTGAGAGATTCTGGAATGGTGAATTATAAGACCAAGTTTGACAAGGAACGGTTTCAGTCAAAAATTGATTTGATTCCTCAGAGTCAGGCTTTGATTGCTGGTGATGATGCAGACTTTACACAGGCTCACAAATTTGCATCGGAGGCTGTGATTGGAATTTCTGGATTAAAGACAGCTGGTTCTATTGGGTTTGTAAAGGCAGAGGCTCGTGAATTGTATGTTAAGGGGTATGTAGCGTTAAGGGATGCTGTAGTTACTCTTTATCATTTAAAAACAGCTCAGTCAGGTCGTTTGGTAGATTCAGATTCCCGCTTTGTGTTGACTGATGCAGAAAATGGCCTTGAAGTAAGCACCTATGATGCTCAGGCTGGGGTAGTTTCTACTCGGTTTAATGGTTTTTCTTCTGTTATGGAATCACAAAACTCTGTAGTTTTAAGAAATGAAAAACAATGTCTTTCTGTGTCTTATCTGGATGAAGCAAGGCAGTATCTGGTTGAGGTTTTGGAGTGTTCTTCAGAAATTCTGAAGGCCGAGAAGTTTGATACCTTGCATAACAAATAGTTAGTTTGCGGGTCAAAGACAAGTGCCTCCACAACAACTGTGGAGGCATTTTTTTTAGAATATCTTTTGCACCCAAAGAGAACTGATGTAATAAGTCAAAATCTCGGTAATTGAATCCAGATGTTTGGACTCTCCAAAAGAAAACTTAATGTCAGAGTCGGGTTGATTTTCCATTGGTTCTAAAAGCTGATTTCGGTGGAAAGGTAGGTATATCTGGCATCAAAATCAGAAACTCCGTTTTGGGAAAAGTAGTCTCCAGAGCGAAACCAGGCATGGGTCAGGGCAAAGACCAGATTTTCAGAACGCCTGAATGTCCAGGTGACATCAAGTTCCTGACCTAAATCGGTTTCCTGATTTAGAGGACTGTGTACAAGGGTGTTACGAATATAAGCAGGCATTTCCCGTCTCAGTACTACAGGCTGGGATGCGGAATCCAATGAGATCCAGTGATTTACAATGGACAGGCTCTGGTTTTCCTTGATGTGTTTTTGTACACCAAAGCCAAAACTTTTGACATTGGATGTGTCAATTAAATCAGTTTTTCCAACATAGCTGTGGCCTGAGCCATACATTTTTTGAAAGGCATTCTGTCGACCATCAAGTATCCCGCTCTTTTCACCGGAAAATCGCACAAATTCGGTGTGAGCGGACCAGTCATTTGCGAATTTATGGCTCAGTTTGATTTCCTGCATATCTCCATCAAATTGAAACTGGGATATACCACTTTGCACCTGGTCCCCGTACTGTCTGGCAAGGGTCAGATGAAGTGACAGATCCTTTATTTTTCCGTCCCAGGCAATCCCATAACTGCCAAGTTCTTCCTTCAGTCCGGCTACCATCCCAGGGTTTTCTGTATCCCTGAGTAACCAGAATAACTGGGCTTTACCATCAAAGGCGGGACGGAAAAATGATGCGCCAAATAAATATCCATCCTGATCCGGTCCATTGTTTAAGGCAAAGGTCTGTGTGATATCATCTTCAGCCAGTCGGGAAACCAGAAACAGATTGCCGAAGTTTTTACTTAAACGGTCTTCAAGCACAATGGCATCAAAGGTTCTGGATCTCTGATCAAACTGTGAGTCCCACACAAAGGGCTTTGAGATCCTTAGGGACTGGCGACCAACTACCAGATTTTGTCGGGAATTTAGTTCAAATCTAGCTCCGAGGTGCAGTAATTCAAGTCCAGATCCTGGGGCAGTTAACTGGGTGAATCCGGTGGGATTGAGGTTCTGCTCCCCAAAATCCCCGGATTGTTGCAGGGTCATAAACCATTCAACCCCATCCAGTTTTTGCTCCATTCCCAAACGGGCCCGGTACTCTAAAACATCGTGTGTCTCAGGACCCGAATTTCCTGGGGGGCGGCTCACTGAGCGCAAAGAAGGTCTTAGACGAAGTTCACCAGAAAACTCAATGGGGTTTTCTGTGTCTTTTCTTAAGACAAAACCGGCCGGTGCTTTTTCTTTTTCAATTTTTGGCTGGGTTAAATCATAGGAGCGAACA
Source organism: Candidatus Cloacimonadota bacterium (assembly GCA_019454875.1). Lineage (GTDB taxonomy): Bacteria > Muiribacteriota > UBA6191 > UBA6191 > UBA6191 > UBA6191. The sequence goes on from JACFNL010000105.1 coordinate 8,739, forward strand.
CCGGGTGTTTGTCTTGAGGTCTCTTCATTGTCCGTGCTCACAATCGGTGTTTGTGCTACAACTTCTGTTAGTGAGGATTTGGGGTTTAGAGGAATTTTTTCTAGCTTTGCCATCACACCCTGATCTGCTCCCTGAAGTGATAACTCGGCCCTGAAGTTCTTGATCTGCTGCTGTAGCAGGTGCAGGCTTTCTGGGCTGTTAAGCACAGCCCGGGTACTAAGATTCTGCATTAAATCTTCAATAATTTGGGCCATCTGGTAACGGGTAATGCTTGTACCTTCTGGAAACATGCCTTTTTCATACCCTTCCACTGTTTCTAACTGACAGATTTTGTTCACGGCCTTATAGGCATGATCCCAGGATGGAAGGTTCTGAAAGGGATGATGTTTAATGGATGCACTAACAAATGGACCAGTAAGGATTAGCAGGGCCGATACTGCAAATGGTTTCATGGGGTAATAGACTCCTGTGATTTAGAAGATCCAAGCATGGATGAAAAATAACTGTCAAATTCCTGATTGGTTATAAAACCAAGTTTGTTTAACATAATCACAACAACAATCATAGGGGCTATAAACCGAACCAGAATGAGCCATACCGTATAAAAAATCTGGGCTGAACTCGAACCCGTAAAATATTCATTCTTTCTCATCTTATCTGGCATGACAAACCCTACATAAAGGCAGATCAATAGTCCGCCTAGTGGCAGGAGGTACCAGGACACCATATTATCCATAGTGTCAAAAAAGCTCCAGCCTCCAAAAACCGCGTTCCATTCCGGGGTTCCTGATAGAGCACAGGGAATTGAGATAATCCAGATAAGACCACCGATGATCAGAGTGGATGTATTGCGGGTATAACCTTTGTCAATCAGGTAGGCTGCCGGAACTTCTACTAAAGAAATTCCTGAGGTTAAGGCTGCCAGAAAAAGAAGGATAAAAAATGAGAGATTGATCAGGGAGCCGTAACTGGCCTTGGCAAACTCATAAGGTAGAGTCTGAAAGACAAGTCCGACACTTTGCCCTACTTCAACACCATGACCTAAAAGGGTTGAGAAAATAATGATACAGGCCATCAGAGCAACAAAAGTATCCAGAAAGGCTACCAGAACAGCAGATTTTACTAAATCTCCATCCTTGGACATATAGGAACCATAGGTAAGCATAGCTCCCATTCCAATACTCAAGGAGAAAAATGCATGTCCTAGTGCCTCAAGAATGGCATGGCCTTTGAGTTCTCCATCCATGGAAAACATAAACTTAATGGCCTTGGAGAAGCCTTCGCTTTCTGAAAACATGGAATTGACACAAAGCAGTACCATGATTCCAATCAGAACAGGCATTAAAACATTACAGAACTTTTCCAGTCCCTGTTTAACTCCACCAAGCACAATGGCAAGGCTCAAACCTAGAAACACTGTTGAACCCCCAACATTTAACCAGGGCGAAGAAGCAAGGGAGGTGAAGAGTGTAGAGAACTCAGAGGCCTGCATCCCATTAAAGCGGCCGATAAGACTCAGTACGATGTAGCTTAAGACCCAGCCGGCTACTACTCCGTAAAAGGTCATCATGGAGAATGAAGCAAATACCCCAAGCATCCCCATACCCCGCCAGCCGGATTTTTTGCCGCTGATATGCTCGACGGAACCAACGGGCCCTTTCTGAGTGCTGCGACCAAGAATCATTTCTGCAAGCATGACAGGCAGTCCCACCAGCAATATACAGAACAGATACAAAATCACAAATTTGCCCCCACCATTTACATAAGTGATGTAGGGAAATTTCCAGATATTGCCAAGACCAATGGCAGAACCGGCAGCAGCCAGTACAAACGCCAGACGGGAGCCCCAATGTCCTCTATTCACAGCTATCTCCTTAGTTCATTGTAAGGCAGAAGTTTATCATGCAGGCGCTATGATGCTACAGGTTTGCAGGAATCCTTTTATACTGGTTGATCCGTTTTTTAAGGATTCCCGCCCAAAAATGGAAGTAGCGTATTGAAAAAGTTTTGCCTTAAGAAATGTTTCTTGCTCGTTTGTGATGGTAATATTTTGCATCAAAGAGGACTCAAGTCCGCAGGGGTTGATTCTTTGATAGTTTTTGAGATCGGAATGGATGTTTAAGGCAAACCCGTGATAGGTAATCCAGTGACGGCAGGCAATGCCTATGGAACAAACCTTTTGATTGTTGACAAATACCCCGGTTTTTCCCTCTACTCTATGGCCAGGGATGCCTAGTTCCTGAAGGCTTAGAAGAATCACTTCCTCCAGGCCAAAAAGTACCTTGTGCAAATCTCTTTCATTGGGTTTAAGAGATAATATCAGATATCCCACTATCTGACCGGGATCATGATAAGTGACATCACCACCAC
>JACFNL010000106.1 GCA_019454875.1 Candidatus Cloacimonadota bacterium
CAAGTTAAAATTGTTCGATTGGATGGAGGAGGCTTAGCATGTACAAGCAGGCAGGAATCAGTGTGGTTTTACTTTCTACAATTTTTAGTACCCTAATGGCCCAGGGAGAGCAGTTTCAGGTATCTGTACCAGTTACTCGCAGCGTACCAGTCTACAACACTATCAGTGAACAGGTTCCCTACGAATACTGCTATGATCACAAAGAACCAATCATGCAGGATGGACGGAATAACATTCTAGGAGCCCTGATCGGTGGAGCCCTTGGCACTCAGGTCGGTAAGGGCCGTGGCAAGGATGCTGCCATTGTGGCAGGAGCACTTTTAGGTTCAGGGGCCCGTGATGAAAAAGCTATTCTAAGTGGTCTGGCCGGTGGTGCTGCCGGTTCTCAGGTCGGTGGTGGCAGGGGACAAAGAGCTGCCACTATAGCCGGAACTGTGATAGGAACCCAGATGGGTACCTCAAGACAGGAAACAGGTCAGTACAGAGTAGAGAGAAGATGTGAAACCAGATTTAACACAGTGAATCGTCAGGTTCTGAGCGGATACAGTCTGTACGGTTCGTTTATGGGCCGGGATCTTATTCGTTTTTCTCCCTCACAAATGGCAGAATTTCCCATTCATGTATCCATATCCTATTAATACTGGTTGTGTTTGATGATTCAGATGTTTCAGGTATCCAAGGTCTACAGTAACCAGAATAAGGCTTTAGACCAAATCAACCTGCACATAGACAAGGGAGAGTTTGTTTTTCTGGTTGGACCCAGTGGGGCCGGAAAAACCACACTCATGCGTCTTATTTTCCGGGATGAGGTTCCTAGTTCAGGTTCGATTCTGATTGATGGCAGAAACATTGAAAGACTTTCGGCCGGGGCAATCCCCTATCTGAGGCGTTCCATTGGAGTTGTTTTTCAGGATTTTAAACTCCTGCAGGACAAGTCGGCCTGGGAAAATGTAGCCTTTGCCCTAAGAGTTGTGGAAGCCCCTGCCCATGAAATTGAAATCCGTACCAATCAGGCTCTGGACATGATGGGCCTTGGACACAAGAAACATCACCTGCCTTCTGAGTTATCCGGGGGGGAGCAGCAAAGAGTCTGTATTGCCAGAGCACTAGTAAACGATCCGGCCATTCTTCTGACCGATGAACCTACGGGTAATCTGGACCCTGAGTTAGGCTATGAGATCATGAAAGTCCTTCTGGATATCAACAGCCGAGGAACAACTGTACTGGTTGCTACTCACGATGCCACCCTGGTGAACCGTCTGCAAAGGCGGGTTCTTCATCTGCGCAATGGAAAAATTGTAAAGGATTCGTTACGAGGAACTTATCACCATGATGAAATTTAACACCCTGGTGTACCATTTCAGGCAATCACTGAACGGGTTTAAACGATCGGGAATTATGGCTATGGCCACAATTTCCACCGTTGCAGCCAGCCTCATGATTCTGGGTGCCTTTTTGCTGTTTCACGGAAACCTGAATCTTTTGTTACATAATCTTCAAGGCCAGTTGAAGGTGAATTTCTACTTAAGAGACGGGGCCTCAGAAAGAGAAATTTCTGAGTTTATTCAGGGGCTAAAACAGGAAACCGTGGTTCGGGATTTTGAGATAATCAGTAAAGCCGATGCTCTGGATCTATTACGCAAAGATCTGGGCGAAGACTCCGTACTTCTGGACAATCTAAGTAGAAATCCCCTGCCCAATACAATTACAGTGACTCTACACCCTACCGAAGAAATCAGGACATTTCGCGAAAAATATTCGGCAAACCCCATGATTGAGTCCTCATCCTCGGGTAAGGACTGGGTAGAGCAGATTTTAAACCTGATTCATTTAGCCAAAGTATCTGGCACCTTTATTGTGGTCTTTCTTGGTCTTGCCAGTCTGTTTATTATCTCAAATACCATCCGTCTGACAGTATTTGCTAGAAGGCACGAAATTGAAATTATGCGCCTTGTGGGAGCGACAAACTGGTTTATTAGAAGCCCCTTTTTAATGGAAGGTGTGCTTCAGGGGATTGCTGGTGCCCTGATTGCCACACTTTTTCTGGCATTTGGTTATGGTCTGTTGCAGGACAGGCTCTTATTGTTTTTCCCAGAATTAAAACTCCTAAGTTCTCAAGCCGACCTGATTCAGCTGTACCTCAAACTGTTTTTTCTGGGTATTGCCCTTGGATTACTGGGAAGTCTTTTGTCCCTGCGGAAATTTTTGGTGTGATGAAATCTTTTGTAATCCTGCTCATTTTGGGTGTGTCCAGTCTTAATGCCAATGCCTTGCAGGAAATTGGTGCAAAAATTGCTCATGAACAAAAAGAACTGGACAGACTTACCAACAGAATCAATGAAGGAATCAAACGGTTGCAGGAGTTAAAAATCCAGCACAAGGAAGTGACTGAGAGGGTTCGACGGGACCGTATGGAACTGGACCGTTTAAGACAATCCGTAGCCGTCACAGAACAGGAACTGGCCACAAGCAACGAAGATATCCAGTCAAGCAATCAAAAAATCAATGAAATTCATGCCCGTCTGCAAACCTTCGAAAATTCATTTTATACCCGCCTGCGCCATGTGTATAAAAATCGCAATCAACCCTGGCTTAAAATCCTGTTAAATGCCCAGAATCTGGCTGATTTTGACAGGAGACTACATTATTACAAACTGATTCTGGAAGCGGATTCAGGCCATTTTGATCTATTGCGGGCTGAATATCGAGCCCTTTTGGAAGAGCAAAAAAAGCTCAAATCAAGCACTCAGGAAGCGGATTTGTTAAGCAAAAAACTCCTGACCCAAAGAGAGGCATTACTGCAACGAATCCGCGAAGATACACAGACTCTGCAAAAAATTGCTACCGAACAGGAGATTCTTGAAAAGCAGGAGGCGGAATTTGCCAAATCTTCGAAATATCTGGAAGAAAAAATTGCCCACCTGATTTCTGCCCAGAATCAGATTCGATCCGATGTAAAACGCAGTCCTGAAAACCTCAGCACTCCCCCAGGAAAAAAAATATCCAGAAATTCCCTGCTCTGGCCTTTGGCCCAGTCTTTCACAATTACCAAGCCCTTTGGAAATGTAGGTCAGAGGGGGGCAACGGTTTTTTCACCTGGGATTGACATGGAAACTCAGGACCAACCTGTTCTGGCAGCTGAAGATGGTGTGATCTTCTATCGTGGTGCTCCTGCTGGAAGCAATTCCAGTTATGGGAAAGTGATCATGATTGCTCACGGGGATTACGATGGAAAATTTATTACTTTATATGGTAATTTGGACAACATTCTGGTGACCCTGAATCAGACCATCAAACGCGGAGACAGAATTGCCACAGTTTCCAGTACCCAGAATTTCGGAAACAATTCCGCCGCCAAACTGCATTTTCAGGTGCGAGTCAATGGGGAACCCAAAAACCCCATAGACTGGTTACAGCCAAAAAAATAAAGGAGCAGCCCCATGATTCGGATATTTAACTCCATGGCCAGACTTGGATACCTTTTGGGTGGAATTCTTTTGCTTTTTTCCCTGATCCCGGTTGCCTTAAAGTCGGAATGGTCCTGGGCCGCCAAAGTGGAGCTTCAGTACTTCAGCGAGCTCAAACACATAAGCGATATCCTGAGGCTGGTTCAGGCACGATTTGTTGACAAGGAAACTGTCAGCAATCAGGAGAAACTGATCGAGGGCAGTATTGAGGGAATTCTTAAAAAATTGGATGACCCATTTTCCCGTTACATGCCTGCTGAGGTACATTCTTCCATGCAGGAAGAAACACAGGGTGAGTTTGGTGGGTTAGGTATACTTTTAGGAATTCGTGACGAGATTCTTACTGTAATTTCCCCTATGGAAAGCACTCCGGCATTCAGGGCCGGGATTCGTAGCCAGGATCAACTGATAAAAATTAACGATACATCAACTGAGGGTATGTCCGTGGAAGCTGCCGTGAAACTTCTACGGGGTAAACCTGGTACATCGGTTGCCATAACCATTCGTCGTGATCAGGAAATCCTGGCCCCCATTCAGATTACCCGTGACTTTATTAAAGTACCCTCCGTCAAGGCAGGAAAACTGAGTACTGGGATTGGTTATGCCAGAATTGCCTCCTTTAGTGCATCCACAGGAGCGGATCTGGATCTTGAAATTGATAAAATGGAAGCCGTTGCCCCCCTTACCGGTCTGGTTCTTGATCTTAGAGGAAACCCGGGCGGCCTCCTCTCAGCTGCTGTAGAAGTGGCCCAGGATCTTTTGGGTAACGGGAAAACCATAGTATCCATTCGTGGACGGGATACAGAAGATACCGTCTTTAATTCCCAGTCCCAAAAAATCAGGGAATGGCCATTGGTAGTACTTATCGATGGTGGATCTGCCTCGGCCTCAGAAATTGTTGCCGGAGCTATCAAGGATAATAAACGCGGGGTGCTGATTGGCACAAAATCTTATGGCAAAGGTTCTGTTCAGACCGTCATGCCCCTGCCCAATGGAGCAGCCCTGGCCCTGACCACTGCCTACTACTACACTCCGGCCGGGGTAAAAATTCACAAAATCGGAATTACGCCTGATATTGAGGTTGCCTTTCCAAAACTGAGCGAATCCCAGCTTCAGGAGTACCGTGAAACCATGGAAAAATCAGTAAACCAGACACATCAAAAAACCAGGGAGAAGCAGGAAGCCTACCTGGATTCTCAAGCTTCTTCGGAAGCTTCTACCAATGCTCTAACCTCTGCTGCTTCCACAGGTTCTGTTTCCAGTACCTACGAATTTCTACCCATTTCAGAGCATGACACCCAATTGGCAAGGGCCCTTGATGTCATCACGGCATTGCAGATTCTGCGTGAGAAAAAACGATGAAAATTGTTTTGATTATCTGTTTGGTATCTAATCTTTTTGCCGCATTAGGAACAGATACAATTCGACGAACCTACTTCATCGAATCCTCGGATTCGATTCTTTACAGACCATCCCCATTCTGGCGGGTTCCTCTGTTAAAAGATGCCGATCCAATCAATCTCAATCATCTCAATCCCATCTACGGCAAAGAAAGTACCGCAAGTGTGACAACCGTGGAGGTTCTGACTCAAACACAGATACCGTTTCCTGTCCTGAATCAGGAGGCAAGACAGTTTCGCCAACAGGTTAGATTAAGAAACCAGTGGATCCACAGGCAGGTGCGGGATATGCGCCTCTTTACCTATGCAACCGACTGGCAACCTCAGGATTTGACTGGAATTCACAGCCATTTTGTTTCCCAGTTCAAGTCTTTGGATATTCCTGTGAACAGTAATGCCACAGGTGAGTTCACCCTACCGGCCTGGGCTAATCTTCTGTTTGTCTCGCGACGGATCGTACAATCCGGCCCCGGATCCCAGATCAGAGCCATACAGACAGGCTCGGATTCAAAACAGAACTGGGCTCACCTCCTGTTTCACACAAAAGCCGGTCTGGCCAAAATCAAGCTCGTAAAGCCAAAACCAAAAGCCAAAGTTTCTATTCTTGTAGATGATGTTGGTTATCATGGGGAAGGTATCCGCAGATACCTAAAAATGAATGTACCTGTGACCATCAGCATCCTTCCCTTTTATGATACCAGTGCACACTTTGCCAAACGATCCAGACAACTAGGTTTTGAAGTAATGTTACATATGCCCATGCAAGCCTCATTTGGAAGTTATTATAAATACGAAAATCTGATCCGTCCTGGATTAAAACCACTGGATCTGATTGAACGAACCCAAAATGTCCTGAAGGCTGTTCCATTTATTTTAGGAGTGAATAATCATGAGGGCAGCAAGGCCACTGAGGATGATATGACCATGAATTTATTGATGTCAGAACTCAGCCGTCACCCTTACTATTTTGTAGACAGCGTCACTTCTCAAAAGTCGGTCGCCTATAAATATGCAAAACGGTACGGGATCCCCGCTGCCAGAAGAAATTTCGACTTTTTGGACAATGATAAACGAACCTTGGCTATTGAGACAAAACTCGAAGAGCTTATAGCCTACGCGCTCAACCGCCCAACCCGTATTGTATTGTCCATACTGCATGAAAAGGAAAGCACGGCCATAGCCGTAGAAAACATGCTCCCGGAATTCAGAAGGCAAAATATCGAAATACTCAGCCCCGGGGATTTCCTTTCCCGTTGAAGTGAATTTCCATCAGAAACCATCCAGGTTTCCAGGGAATCAGTTCAAATGAAAATCCCCAGGACAGAATCAACCTTAAGGGAGCAGGAATCCGGCCCTGGGGAACAGGAAGCACTACATCCTCTCCAACAGCCATAAATCCAGGCATTTTATTTTCCAGAACAAAACTGATCTGGGGCATTGTAATTACCGAAGATGCAAGGTTGGCCAGTTTGGTACCAATACCTAACAGCCAGTCTCCACGGGATTGAATCCTGGGCATAATCGGCATGCGGCAATAAACCCAGGAACCTAGGGAATCCCCTTCCACAGCAACCCTGCCCAGGCTTAGATCAACCTGAACCACGGAATCTTTTATAAGTTCATTCACTAAAATGGTCAGAAGCCACTGATTCTGACAGATGTTACTGACAATCTCAACACTTTGGTCAGGAGCCAGTAACTCCATTTTTCGAAAAACTATTGCTTCCGGAATTGGCAGTGTCAGAATATGCATAACTGTGGCCTGTGCTGTATACTCATGCGCGAAAGGATACCATGAATCGAAAATTTCCTGCCTTAATTTCCATGATTGTACTGACACTGATTCTGGGAGGATGCCAGAAAAAACAGGCTGAACCCTCAAAAGTAGCCACCTCAACCTCTGTTCCATCTACAGGAGCCCCCATGCCCGCTTCCAAACCACTCTATACCCCAGTCCCTGACTCTGGCATGCCTTCTGTAGAAGGTCTGACCGCCAGACACATTGAAGGAGTTACCTATTTTCTTTTGCAGGAGGGCGAGGGAGAACCTGGAAAAACCGGGCAAACCGTCACCACCCATTACACAGGCTGGTTTGAAAGCGGAAAAGTTTTTGACAGTTCCCGAACCCGTGGCACCCCCTTCAGTTTTGAAGTGGGGGGCAGAGTAATCAAAGGCTGGAACCTTTTAGCCACAGTATTACGACCTGGAGACAAGGCTTTGGCCATTATTCCACCACATTTGGCCTACGGATCTTCAGATTACGGCCCAATTCCCGGAAACTCTACCCTGATTTTTGAGATGGAAGTCCTTGGCGCAAAATAACTGATACTGGAGATACCTCAAATGGATGTAAAAACACTAACCGTCTTAGCCTTAAGTGTTTATGTGCTAGCCACTTTAGTTCTGACTGTGCGTGGAGCTATGCAGACAAGTTCTGTAAAAAGTTTTGCCCTTGGCGCAGGAGCTATCCATCCGGGATGGATTGGATTGTCTTTGACTGCCCAGCTCACCAGTGTGGCTACCTTTGTGGTCAATCCTGGGTTAGTGTATGCCTTTGGGGTATCTGCCTTGATGGGCCTTGGAGTTGCCGCCGGATTGGGGATTACCATTGGACTTCTGGCATTTTCGGGAAAATTCCGTCAGGTAGGATCCCGCATTGCTGCTCTTTCCATCCCTCAATGGATCGGTACCTGTTATCAATCCAATTTTTTGAGAGTGTTTTTTGCGATCATTTCCTTGTGTCTGGCTACATTCATCGTTTTGATAGCTGTGGCAATCTGTAATGTTTTAGCCAATTTGTTAGGGATTGTAGAGCCCACTGGCAAATATGCCCTTCTGGCTGCCGTTGTGGTTTTTGTTTTTACCTATACCCTGGCCGGTGGTGCGGCTACTTCAACCTATACCAATGCTATTCAAGCAAGTATTATGCTTATAGTTGCCCTGATTCTGATTGGTAGTGGCATAGAACTTATCAATGGCAAACCCGATTTGTTTTCCAGGCTTTCTGAGATGGAACCAAAGCTTCTGGAGTGGACCAATCCCATGTCGCCCTACTTTCGAACCTGGTTTGAGGTATTTTTCTGTAATTTTCTGGTAGGTCTGGCTATTGTCTGTCAGCCGCATATTCTGGGTAAGGCCTTGCTGATCCGTGAAGAATCCCAGATGAAAACCTATCTTGGGGTGGCCGTCATGGCTGGTTCTGTATTTTTAGGGGTCATGCTTGTAGGTTTGTATGCCAAAGTAGTGCTTCCACCTATGGCCAGAATTGATCTGGTTGTTCCAGCATACATCACTCAGGTTTTTAGTTCCTGGACTCAGGTCATCATAGGCATTGGAATGTTATGTGCCGGAATCTCAACACTCGAAGGCATCCTTCTAGCCCTGTCCGTCATTTTTTCCAATGATATTTTCCCCTTTTTAGTCAAAAGACAGGAGGGTGAACCTGAGGAAGATTATTCAAAAAAGGCCCTGATGTTTGGTAGAACCTGTCTGGTGTTTTTGGGATTAATCAGCATCTGGATGGCCATTGAACAGATGAGAAATCCTACCGGGGGCAGTGTGGCCATTTTTGCCCAGTATGGAGTCTATCTATTGTTCACTGCCTCCTTTTTACCTCTGGCCTGTGGCATGTTTTTACCTCAGGTGAAACGAATGGCTGTCACGGCAGGTACCGTTTCAGCCGTGATTGGATATGCTGTACCGCATTTTTTCAAAATCAGTATGTACAACAACAACCCTGCCTTTTTGGCAACCTGCGGTATTCTATTGAGCTGGATTGTAATGATAGGCGTACACAAGCTGAGCCCAGGCCAGAACAATGCAGAACAGGCCGGATGAAATAAATCCTGAATCCCTGGAGCACAGAAGTCAGGGTATTCGCGATCTGGTCATCAGCCGGAACCCCGAAAAGCTCAAGCTGCTTCAGGAGTTGTTTGAGAAGGAAACTAACCCTCAGCTCAAATACGAGATTCGCAAGGCAATTCATGAGCTCAGTTCCCTGGAAAAAGGAAAACCCGGAACGGATCCTCAGGAACAGCTCAATCACGAAAAACTTAGAAGAGCCTTAAAAAGCGACAATCCAGATATTCTGAACCGGGCCTTTTTATACTGTGTACAGCACAAGCTTGAATCGTTTCTTAATGAATTGCAAAACATTGCTTCCAAAAGTCATGACCCCTTCCACAGAATCTGTATCCTTAGATTAAAAGCCAGTCTTGGAGCAAGGTTTTACGAGGATGTACTGGATGGATTAAAAGATGCTGATTCCAGAGTAATCTGTGCAGCCATTGAGGCTCTTGGCTCATTTGAAGCCAAAGAATCCATGGTACAGATTGCTACATTTCTTGAAGATCCCAGCCCCAGGATTAAAGCCTCTGCCATCAAGGTTCTGGCAGACTGGAATGATCAAAGGGCATTTCTGGTACTCGATACCATGATTCGCTCAAAGAACACTGCCGAAAAGGAGGCTGCCGCTCACTGTCTCTGTGTCATGGCAAAAGCTGAGAGTCTGAATCTGATCCTGCCTCTTTTGGATGATGAACATGAGGGAGTCAGGACTAAAGCTTTAAGGGCCCTGGAAATTCTGTCCTCTCAGGGAAGCACAAGAGCCGAGGAACTGCTGAATTCCTATAGAAGTTTCCGCCCCTCCCTGGTCAGGGATATTCCTGTTCAGAACCAGGGAAATGATATGGATTCTGAGCCGGCCCTGTTTTCCAACTACCCTGAGATTCGTATGGCGGCCATTCAGAAAATCGCCGACTCCGATTCCGAAGATGCCACTCTAAGAATTCTGAACCGTTTGAATACAGAAAGGGATAATCAGGTGATTGCAACCGGCGTATCCTGTCTGGCCAGGGCCAACGGTGACAAAGCCTATAAGATTCGCTTTTTGATGAACTATCTGACCCATGAGGACGGGAGAATCAGGGCTAATGCCATTGAGGTTCTGTATCCCCTGCTTGATGAGGATAAGTTAGGTCTATTTGAAGCCTATCTTGAAGATGAAAACAATCGGGTACGGGGCAATGCCATTTTAGCCATAAGTTCAAAACCAGCTATGGCAAATCTCTTTAACCCGGCGCTTACCAAAGCGGTTCGTGAGCTTTGTTACCACAGTTCTGAGACTTATCAGCTAACTGCAATCTATTGCATCAGTATGATGCAGAATCCCTGGCAACTGCCATTTTTAGACCATCTGATTTTTAGTCGCCATGACAAGGTTCGCGAAGCCGCACTGGATACAGCTAAAATCTGGAGCACAAGCCATCCTGGAATTCTGGAACAGTTACCCAATTACAAACGCACCATAAAACCTGTGGATGTGGATTTGGTGAAACTGCCTAGCCGTGATGAGGTCATGGCTAACCTCGGTTCAACCAAAAAAAATCCCCCTCCTCCGCAAAAATTCACAGGCCGCATCCTGGCCTTCGGTTATGGTTGTTTTGTCTACTATTTCTGGGCCTCTGCCCTGACCCGGATCGGGATGGAGATTGAGCTTGGCTATTCTCTGGTTACCGGTTTGGGATTTTTAAGTGCCGGGGCTTTTATTCAGGTGGGGGTTCTGGGAATCCGTCAAAACAATGCTGTTCTTTGGTTTGCTTTAGCTTCGGAACTTATATTAAGCCTGATGGCCTTTTATTACATAGGAATGGAAGATAACTTTCAGGAAGCCTTGCCACTTTTATTGAGAGGTTTAGCTGCCATCATTCTCGTTGGTCTAACCTGCCTAAACCAAAAGCTCCTGAGCCGGCTGCCTTAATCTTCGGAGTTTACGAAGCATCAAAATACGGGATTTTCCATGCCGTTTATCCTTTAACAAGGAAATGTATTCATCCATGGTCTGTTTGGTGACCGTATCCGAATAAGACTCCCAAGCGCACGAACCATACCTTGATTTAGTTTATCATGATAAAAAATCCGTAAATGTTTAATTAGGGGCTGTTGATCTTTGTCCAGCATAGTCAAAATATAGCCGCAAGTGATTTTATCCCCTGATCCCCTGCTCAAGGCGAAGCTTCCTGATCAGTGCCAAAGATCTGTCAATTTCTTCCTTATGATGAAGATAAATATGATGTGTTTCACAAAGGATTGCCAGATTTTCCACCGTATTTTGCCCCCCATCCTTCACGGGCTTGATATGGTGAATGTCCAGATGCCGCCTGTGAC
>JACFNL010000107.1 GCA_019454875.1 Candidatus Cloacimonadota bacterium
ATTTTTTGATGTAGGTTTTGCATACATTTATGTTACCACGGGGTTTTTGGGCTTGATTTGATACGGCTAGAAAGAGCAAATTCCGAAATTATAGAATTTTTGGCAGTGTTGTTAAGATCTGGCAGAAACAAAGAGAAATGAGGTGCTAAAACAGCTATTTTTTGAGGTGTTGGGACAGACCAAAAAATTGGTGTCCAAAATCTTGTCAAGAAAAATTTACGATAAAATGTGCGTGACAGATGAATTGTACCCAGCTTGAGCAAAACCAGCAACCCCGTGACAGATTGTTGTGATTAAAGATCAGCAGCCCCTAATTTCATTGATGCCAGCGAGGCGTGACCAAAATTTGGATCACAAAGGCAATATCCGCGATGAGGCCAATATTTCTCAGTTGGTTTGTCATTTCTAATTGGTGGAGGTGGGGAGAATCGAACTCCCGTCCAGGTACAGTGTCCAGTCAAACCGTCTACAATCATGTTTCCTGTTTGATTCTACTCCCTGACATTTCCAGGAACAAACCTGTCAGAGCCTATCTTTCGAGTTGTCAGCTTTTCAGTGAAAGCGCCTGAAAAGCCCAAGACCAAAAAGCGTCACTCATGTCATCCCTTTGGTCAGAGGACAACGGAGTGTGGCTGACACTAAGCAGCCAGTGCGAAATCTTCGTCAGCAGTTATGCTGTGATAGAATTTTAACGAAGCCATTCCATCAACTTCGGATTGCAAGCCTGTCCTTCTCCAGCCTGTCGAAACCAGGCACCCCCATGAACTTTTTAGTGTTGCGAGGAAGCTTCCACTTCCAGTGCTTCTTCTTCACGAAAAAGAACCAGAAACGGGAGAACTACAAACAAAAAAACCAATACTGTAACTGGCATCAGATACAGAAGCAGGTAAGCTAAAAACATACTCGTTGGCATGGTATACAGCATAACGAATCATTCAATTTCTGGCAAGAGTTATCAGATTTGGCACACATTACTTTTCTATGCTTGCCCCGTAGTGTAAACTGAGGGCCAATTTTGTCTGAATTTGACATTTTTTGTTGGTTAAGAAGTGAGTAACATGGCTAGAATTATTCTGATAGTACTTTTGGGGCTTAGCATTGTGGGTTGTGGTTCCAGGCCACATGAGGATCGACGGGCAGCACGCCGTATGTCCAAACCACAGCCAGTATCCACACAGGTGGTTTCTGCGGTAAACAATTCTTCGGAGGCCCAGGCCAATCAGACCCAGAGAGCAGATCAAAGCGATGCGCCTAAGGTTGTGTTTGTGCCTTTTGCCTATGAAAACACGGTCCAGGTAGAGGATGCATCCCAGTTTTCCCGTTTTGCCATGGAATATTTTGGGGGCAAGGGATTAGCTGAGTTTCGTCAGAGTGCCCCGGTTTTGAAGGATGCAACCGAGTTTGTGGACGGGTTAAAGTCTCCGGCAGCGGACTGGGCCTGGAGACATGGGGTAGAATACATCACCAGTGGAATTGTGCATGAGTACAGTTATAAGGCAGATTCCCGCAATCTGAATATGGCTGTGGACTTTACCCTTAATGTGTTGCAGGCTTCGGATTTGACCGAAGTGTATTCCAAACGCCAGAAAGTATCCCGTTCCTTCAGGGTGAATGCTTCGGCCAACGATTATTCTTCACAGAACCGTCAGATGCTAGAAGAACTTCTGGGGCGATTTGAAAGGGACTTAAGGCAGCTTAAGTCAAACAAACCGGCCGCTGTGGCCCAGGTTCCCAAGGTCTCAGAGCCCGCTAAATCTGTATCCGTCTGGGGTGAAGTGACTGATCCCCAGTTGCAGGCAAGAGAGATCCGGCAGGAGGAAAAACAATCTGATTTTACCGTGGTTCGTTTGCCAGAGGTACAGGAGCCAGAAGTGCAAACGGTTAAGGCAGAACCAAATTCCAGAATTGAGGAGTTGAGAAATCGTCTCAGAGAGTTTGCAACAAAACCCCAGATTACCAGACTGCCTGAGGTAGCACCTGCCAAATCAGAACCAGTGGTTACGGTCAAGGTAGCACAGCAGCCCAAAAAGCCGGAAGTTGTGAATAAAAGCCTGGTGGCTGAGGGTCTTCTGGACTTGCGAATGGATGGGTTTGTACTGGCCCATCCCCAGGTTATGGATCCTCAAAAACGCTATGAAAAGTTTTTCTATCTGCCTAAAACATCTGCATCTGAGGAAGAAACTCTCAAAAGTTTTGATATGGCCTCCAAGTCGAATCTGACTATAGAAGTGTTTTCCACAATTTCAGAATATGCAGTTCGTAAGTTTTTAATAGACTATTTTGAAGGATTGCCAGCTAACCCTACGGGTAGAATTCCCGAAGCTTATGAAAGAACTCAGATGGGCAAGTACCAGCTAGGTTTTATGATTGGGAAACGAGCCTTTGTTGTTACCTCTCCTCGTGAACAAAGAGACAGTGTATTGGCAGCCTCAGGCAGTTTTTTCGTAAGAAATGGAGGGCATGATCTCAATCAGATCCTCTCAGGAAAACAGGCACCTCAGCCTGCTAACACAATCCAGATGGTTCAGAAGGCCCCAAAACCCCTTGAAGTGACCAAGCCGGTTGAGGTAGCCAAGCCAGTTGAGCCAGTAGTGGCTCCTGTGGTGACTGTGGTGCCAAAACCAGCAGTTGTGACCAAACCATCTGTGACCAAACCAGCAGAAATTGATTCTCCTTCCAGTGTAATAGCGGCACATATCAAGTCAGAGAAGCTGTTGCAGGAACTTGAGTATGAAGATACTCCACAGCCAAGATCTACAATCTCAAAAAAAGAAGTGGCAATCCGACCGGAAACTGTGAAAACGGAGTCCTCTGTCGTATCAGAAGCGGAGAGAATTGCCAGTCTTTTGGAAGACATCCGTTTGCCATCTGTAGCTCAGACAGCTCCAAGACCATTAAATGAAACCCGTCCGGCTATGGCTGAGGAAATAGTACAGGTAGATGTAGTGATTCCAGCTGAGACCAGACAGACAGTTGCCCAGGCCCCCCAGCTATCGGAAGTGTCTAAGTCTGATGGATTGGCCACTGGCAAGGAAGAAGCCTTAAAACACAGTTCCAGAAAGGGCCTGATTGAGGATTTTTATGCCGAGATGGAAAAAATTGAGGCAGAGCTTGAGCAGGTCAGAGCCCGTCGAACAGGGTTGATGACGATTGGTTCATCTCCTGGTCATATCAGCTTGTGGGAGCTGTTTTTTCAGGGAATTATGCTCATAGGTTTGGGCGTTATGGTATTTGCATTCGTGCGGGAGCGTAAATTGCGTTAAATCTGTCAAACTTTGCCCGGATTTGTCCGATGGCGAGGTTATGAACACGATTAAGTTATTCTTCGCACTGAGTTTCTTTACAGTTGTTTGGTCAGCCCCAATGGTTCTTGATCTGGATCTTGAAGAAAAAGAGACAGAATCAGTGAACACTTCCATAGGTAGCCTCGAGCCGAATCAGGATCTTCGGGAAATCCGTACGGAGTTTGAAAAGGCTTTGGGAGAATATCTCAAGGCTGATGATTCTATGCGGGTACTCTTCTGGCCTACACCGGCAGAAGATATGTTGCAGGGAAAGTTTTCCCGCATCGACATTCGTTTCCGTGGTGGCAGAATGCAGGGGATAGAGGATTTGGCAGTTCGTCGCGGTCATGTCAGCGTTCGTGATCTACAGTTTGATCTGGAAACCTTAAGGTCCCAGAAGAAGCTGGTAATCAAGTCTGTAGGTGATATGGGGTTTCGCATGCGGGTTGAAGAAGATGATTTAAACTCATTTCTGGAAGCCTCCCAGAGAAGACTTAACCTTCAATATCCCAAGGTTGAATTAAAAGATGGTAAAATGTTTTTTGTGGCAAAGGTCAGAACTCTGTTTTTTAATTCCAAGGTCAGAACGGAAGGTTCTTTTCAGGTCAATCGCGAGCAGCAGACTGTTGATTTCAGAGCCTCCAATGTCAGCCTGAATTCATTGCCAGTACCTGGATTTGTGGTGGGTAATCTTTTGAGTCGTATCAATCCAGTCCTGAAGCTGAAAAAATTTCCTTTGGTGGAACAAATCCAGATCGAACTGGATGAGATCAAAATTCAGCAAGGATTTATCGAGTTATCCGGATCATAAAAATATGCTTCCAAGAGCTTACCTGGTGCTACTATTCATTTTATTAGCCTTGGGTTTGTGTCTTGAAGTATTGCAGAGGGAAAATCTGCAAATGGCCATGGTCAAGGCCTTTGAGGATAAGGATCATCAGGGTGCAATCAAAATAGCCCGCCATTATCTTAAAAGAGATGAATCGGTCTATTCTGCCCATCAGATCCTGGCCCAGTCTATTATGCAACTTCATCTGTCCGAGCCACAGACCTACTCTCTTACTGAGGCCCGTACTCATATTAAAAGAGCGATTGAAATAAATCCACACAGTCCAGAAGTACATAGGGTTTTTGCCCAGCTATATGCACTGGAGTCCAGACTGTATCAATCTGAGGACGGTTATAGCGGTTATATTCAATCTATGAAAAATGCCTGTGCTGCCGATCCCAACAACTATTTTTATTATTCCGTATTTTTTGAGGAACTGGTGGAATGGGGAAGCAATATGCAGTTTCTTAAATCGAGATTTTCTGAAGATATCTGGTTATCTGCCATTGGTTTTGCCCTAAAAAACTATCTCAGGCTAAAAGACTGGTACAAAGAAGATTATCTGCAATTGGTGGATGTCCTGTTTTCAGGAAGACAAAAGCAGAAAATTTTTGCAGAATCCCTATGAAGATTGCTTTGCCTGCACCATATGATCTGATTAGTGCCGGTGGTGTGGAACGCTATATTCTGTCTTTGGCCAAAGCCTTGATGACAAATCACGAGGTTGTTATCTATTCTGATACCAACCCTGGGGCACCATTCACCATTCGGCCTTTAAACAAGGCCCGTCTTGACTCAGCCGATTTGTGTATTACCCAGGCAATTTATGGTCAGTGTCAGAAACCGCTCTCCAAAAAGCACATTCATATTTACCATGGGACAATTCTGGGAAACTGGATGGCAAGGCCCTGGCTTTTACTTCATCGCAAATTCTGGTCCTGGTTTTTGATGGAAAGAGCCTCATTAAAAGGGCCTGATGGTGTGGTTACAGTATCCAATCAGGCTATGGGTGAGATTCACAGGATGGGGTATCGTGGTCCCCTTTGTCTTATTCCTTCCGCTGGGGGTTATGTTAAGGACAGGGGGGCTTTCCAAAAAGAGCATGAGTTTTCTCAACTGGCACTTTTTTGTGGCAGACCTACGGATAAAGTCAAACGCTTTCCCTGGATTGAGGAGGGGATCCGACAGGCCCGTTTGTCAGGCTCATCCTGGAAGCTTATTGTTCTGGGGAATTTTTTGGGAAAGGCTTCTGATGACTCAGTGATTCCGATGGGCAATGTAGATCATCTTTCGGTTCTGGAGTGGATGGGTAAGGTGGATTTACAGATCAATGCCTCGTATTATGAGGGATGTTCCCTGGCCCTTGCCGAAGGCATGTATTGTGCCAATACACCAGTTTTGGCCACTAAAGTCGGGGGAAATCGCGATCAGGTGATATCTGGTAAAAATGGTGATTTTTTTTCTGATCCTGAGGATCTTGCCAGAAAACTTCTTCAGCTTGAGAAAAACCCTGCCATTCTTCATTCCTGGCAAAACTACCTAAAAACGAATTGTGAAGTACCATCCTGGGAGGATGTAGCCCAAAGGATTCTTGATTTTTCAGAATCCCTGAAAGAGTCATCATGAGGTTTCTTTTTTTGGGTGTGTTACTGGTTTTTTTGCTGATTTGCCTGGATCAGATAATTCTTGCCGCAATTTTTTCTATAGCCTTTGCCTTTTTAAGTCCTACCGTGAAACACGGAAATTTTGAAGTGGCCCTGCTTTTTTTTCTGGGTTTTTTTCTGCCTCTGTTTCCTGAGCAGGGGATTGTTGTATATGGCAGGGTTCTTAATTGGTACGATGTGATTCTGCTTCTGTTTTTTGTTTCCTTGATGGCCAGGCCTTTAAGTCGTGAAACACTGGGCCGTATAGATTCAGTAACCCAGGCCAGCGGGACTTTTCTGGCTGTACTTTTTATCCTGGCCTTAAATAGCCCGGATTTGCCCATATCTATTCGCGACTGGGTATCTTATGCAGTGAATTTTTTACTGGTCTGGTTTGTAATGCTTAAGTTATCCGAGGCACATCACCAGAAGTTTTTGTGGCTTGTAACTGCCAGCACCCTGATCGTGACACTGGTAGGTCTGATTCAAAGATTGTCCGGATTTCAGTTTGCCAGCACTGCTGATGGTGAGGTCAGTATCCGATTGGGTGTTCCCTCAACTCTGGGCGATTCTCTGGTACTATCCATGTACGGAGCCATGATGACCGTGTTTCATGGCCTGGCCCTGATCCGGGCCAGAAATGATGGAGAAAGATTCTGGTTTGTTCTGGGCCTTTTGGCATCCCTGTTTTGTATTCGCCTTTCTTTGTCCCGAAACGGAATGCTGATGGTGGCCGTTGTGGTTTGTGTGCTCCTTCTACTAAGGTTTGGAACCTGGATCCTTCAGAGAAAAAATGCCGTCAAAATTCCCATTGTTATGATTTTTGTGCCTATGCTGGCTTATGGTTCCCTGTTTTTAATGCCCCAGGATGTTTACAATCGCATCACCAGTATTTTTTATCTTTTTTCCGGCAGCCCCGATCCTGTGATTGCCTACAATATCCGCTCCACCCTGGGCCGACTGGAAAACTACCGTGAGGCTCTAAGGCTTTTTATGAATCACCCTGTTAGTGGGATTGGTCTTGGCCTGTATCCACATTTAACCAAATTTGAGGATGCGGATGGTTTTTATCCGGGACTGGCAGCGGAAACAGGGCTGGCAGGTATTTTGGGGTATTTTGTATTCTGGATTGTGGTCTGGCTGGAGCTTCTCAAAGCCCGTAAACAGGCATTGGATTTTGGGCAACAATTACAGGTGGAGCTGGTCATTGCCCTGTTTCTGGCCATGAGTCTGGTCAGTTTTTTTGAGCCCATATTTAAGTTGCAAGTGATGTCATTTTATTTTTTCTTCTTATTGAGGCAGATTGTATGCAAGCCATCAGTTTAGTTGTTCCGACCTGCAACCGCCCTGGAGTTCTTCGTAATCTCCTGGAGTCCCTGGCTTCCATCCGCCTATCTCAGCCCTTGCTGATTTTGGAGGTGATTTTAGTATCTGATGGCAGTAAAGGGGAATCTCATCCTGCCTATCTGAATCTGGCCAGGGAGTTTGATGCCCGCTATTTCTGGTTTTCCCAAAGCCGGGGCCCAGCATTTGCCAGAAACTATGGGGTGGCTCAGGCAAAGGGCGACTGGGTATGGTTCTGTGATGATGATCTTGTTTTGGAATCCTGTTCCTTTGATGAACTGTTAAAGCTGACTCCAGCTCAGGATCTGGTTCTGATTGAGGGAGTCACTGAGGTGGAAGAAGCTACGGGGCTTGGGGATAAAGTCCCATCACGAAGTGATTTTAAGGGCGGGTTTGGCACAGGCAATTTACTTGTTCGAAGGGAAACATTTACCAGAATTGGTGGTTTTGATCAGAACTATTTTCGCAGAAGGGGACGACTGCATTTTCGTGAAGACACGGATTTAGGTTTAAGGATGAGCCGGGAAGGAAAAACTGTCCTCTTGCCAAAACTTTTGGCATTTCATCCTGCCGAAAAAGCCACAGATCCCTGGTTTGTTCTAAGAGATGCCCGTAAGTATTGGTTTGACGCCTACTTTAAACGCAATAATTCCGAGGCTAAACTTTGGATTGGAACCCCATTTTCCAAAGGAAAGCTGGGGACCTATCAGCTCCGGGGATTTGTCAGTGACGGAATTCTTTTGCATGTACTTTGGGGACCCATGATCTTTTTTCCAACCATTTGGTTTTTTCAGTATCTGCTTTTGGCCGTCCTGATTCTTAGAAATATACGGGTCCGTGTTTCAGATCTGTTGTATGCAATTCCAGTGATATTTGTTTACCCCTGGGTTCATAGCTGGTTTTACTGGAGAGGTTGTTTTAGCCTCTACTTCAGACCCCGTAATCTGTACCAATTCTAATGGGAGTGAAGTGGCATTGAGGATATTGCATGTAGTCAGACAGTTCTGGCCTTCGACCGGAGGAATGGAACAGTTTGTTTTGGGCTTATGCCGTGAATTGAACAAGGCTGGTCATCAAAACGAGGTGTTAACCTTAAATCGATTATTCTCCGATCCCCAAAAAAACCTTTTAGCTTCTGAGGAATTGTCCCTTCCCTGGGGTACAATCAGGATTCATCGGATTTCTGCTCCTGGATTCACCTCAATATTTTTGCCAAGACTTGGTTCCTTTGATTTTTCAGTCTTTGATGTAATCCACTATCATTGTGTAGACGCATTTTTGCCTTTTCTTCTGCAAAAAATTGGGGATAAACCACTTGTTATCACTACCCACGGGGGCTGGTTTCACACTCAACGCCTGATGTTTGTCAAAAAGCTTATCTTTATAGGACTATTGCCCCGATTTCTGAAAAGAGCCCAAAAAATAGCCGCCTGCTCCGTGTCCGACTACCTGAGATTTTCGCCTCTGTTTCCCCAAACGGTTTTACTTCCAAACGGCATTGACTGGCAGGATTTTCAAAATCAGCGGCAGGATATCAATCCATTTTGTCTCATCCATGTAGCCGCCAATCGCCCATCCAAACGAATTGACCTGCTTCTCAGCCGATTTCTGGAGTTACATCAAAAGTATCCCCAGACAAAACTGCATTTGATTGGATCAGGACCTTGGCCGGGACATATTTCTCAAGACCTGATTTCCCAACCTGGCCTCATCCTTCATCATGAAGTGCCTCATGAGCAATTGAAGGCCCTGTTCTTACAGGCCGGAATTGTTGTTTCTGCCTCAGAGTACGAAGGTTTTGGACTGGCTGTTGCTGAAGCCATGGCCTCAGGCTGTATTCCTATCCTTCAATCCAACCAAGCCTATCAGTCTTTTGTGCTGGATGTGCCAGGCAAAGGCCTATCTGGCCGCTTAACTGATTACTCAGTTCCCAACTCGCTTCTAACAGCCTTTGATGAACTTTTGGCTCAACCCGATCTATTATCCACAAGTCATCTGTGCCGTAACCTGACCCAGATTTATGACTGGGAAAAGGTAGGACAATCTTACTCGGATTTGTATTCTGAGGCTTTGCTTGAGATGAGTATGCCAAAATCCACAATAAGCCTGCCTTAGTCTTTAGAAAGCGGGTATCCCAATTTCCGGCAAACCTTGTCTTCTACAGTCCTGTAGTTACCTAATCCCCGCATTCCTATAGGTTCTAATGGGTTTGTGATTTCATTGTTGAATTCATCATAATATATACTGGGCCTTGCAACCCCTCGAAAATGGTGTTGGTTTAACTTGTAGTCAGGATTCCTCTCCAGATCCACATGAGCAACCGTTTCAAAAAAGCCTCTGGACCAACCAAGAGTATTGATTCCCTCAGGTGGAATCAGGAGGTTCTTGGCAGAAAAATCTGGAAAATCCTCTTTACCATTACCCAGGTGGTCGTAGATATAAACTAAAATTACATTGGTGAACGAACTAAAAATCGCTGTGGTAGAAGCCACCATCCCAAAGCGATACTGCTCTGGTTCAAAAATAAGCTGAAAAACAAATACATCTCCAACAACAGGCTTTTTACGGGATTTTTTTAGGAATACCAAATTCATCTAACCATCCTCTTTGTGCCAACCAGTCTCTGGCAAACTTCTGGTAATACTCCAGTTGATTTTGTTTAAAATCCACAGAGGCCAACCTTAGTCTTCAGAACATGGATACCCCAACTTATCGCAGACCTTATCTTCTACAGTCCTATGATTTCCCAGACCATGAACTCCAAGGGGCTCAACTGGATCTTGTACCTGATTGTTAAACTCATCATAATAAACACCTTTTCTAACAAAACTAGCAAAATGATGCTGTGGAAACTTGTACTCAGGGTGCTTGTCAAGATCCAGATAAGCAACCGTTTCAAAAAAACCACTGGACCACCCAAGAGTGTTAATAGCCTGGGGAGGAAGCAATAGTTTTTTTGCCGCAAAATCAGGAAAATCTTCTTTACTGTTACCCAGATAATCGTAAATGTAAACTAAGGTTACCTTATCACAGCTACTCATAATCAATGTTGTGGAAGCCACCATACCAAAACGAAATTTATCCGGCTCAAAAATGAGTTGGAATACAAACACTGTACCAGGCTTAATCCGCTTTCTGGACTTTTGTAGAAACACTAGATTCACGGAATCAACCCCCGATTTCGTAGCCATTGTTCGGCAAATTTCTGGTAATAAGCATAGTCCTTATTCTTTAATGAAATGGAATGTTTTTTGTTTTGCATTCCGGGGTTGGATTTTGAATGCCAGTTCGGAATGTAACAACTTAACAAGTCAAAGAGCTAGTCTTTAGAGAGGGGGTACCCCAACTTGCGACACACCTTGTCTTCAACAGTTCTATGATTTCCCAGAGCATGAATCCCTATTGGTTCAATAGGGCTGGTTACGAGGTTGTCAAATTCATCATAATATTCAATTTTAGAACCGAATTTAAAATTAAAATGGTGTTGGGCAAGTTTGTATTCCTGGTGTTTCTCCAAATCCACTTGAGTAACCGTTTCAAAAAAACCTCGAGACCAGCCAAGAGTGTTAATAGCCTGTGGAGGAAGTAAAAGTTTTTTTGCCGAAAAATCAGGGAAATCTTCTTTACGGTTGCCTAAGTGGTCGTAGATGTAAACCAGAGTGACATTCACAAAACCCGCGAGCGTCATCGTAGTACAGACAACCATTCCAAATCGAAATTTATCCGGCTCAAAAATAAGCTGAAAAACAAACACATCCCCTACAGCAGGTTTTTTACGGGATTTTTTTAGGAATACCAAATTCATTTAACAGTCTTCGGTTATAG
>JACFNL010000108.1 GCA_019454875.1 Candidatus Cloacimonadota bacterium
ACCACCAGATGCTGATCCTTGGGCAGATATTTTCGGCTAATCACTTTCATTAGACCCATGCCAGCCGCTGACAGAATAAATTTACCTGGTTCAAATACCAGTTCCGGTGGGTCATCTGCCAGTCCAAACTCCTGCAGAAGCTCCTGAAAATGGTTCACAAAACGATCCCCCATCTGTTCAGGCTGAAAGACCTTTTTGGCCATGGTTTCACGGGGGAATCCACCACCAAGATCAATAATCTCCACCCGGTTTCCCTTCTGTCTGGAATAACCGGCCAGTTCACAAAGAACCCTGGCAGCCTCATAATATGGCTTGGGAGAATTAATATACCCCCCATGAAAATGAAAACCACAGAGGTTTATGTAGGATCGGCGGGTAGCAATGTCAATTGCCTCTTTAGCCTCATCGAGGGGAATCCCGTATTTGTGCATACAGGTTGAATATCCCCGCCATTCCAGCAGTGGATTGATACGAATCATGATATCAATCTGCTTATTGAGTTTACGGCCTACCTCGTGGATTTTCTTGATTTCTTCAATATAATCAACGGTTATGTAACGCACCCCTAGCTGGGCGGCAAAAAAGATATCCTGTTCGGTTTTATGCAGATTGGTGAAGGATATGTCCTTAGGCTCAAAGTCAGCCAGAAGACCAAGGATAATTTCTCCCACCGATGAGGCATCCAGATCGCATCCTTCTTCTCGGGCCATTCTCAGAACCTCGAGGTTGGAATTGATCTTACAGGGATACTGCAGACGGATTTTAGGATAAGAGGAAAAAACATTTAACATTCTTTGAAAACGGGAACGAATTTCTTCCTCAGAAAAAATATAGAGCGGAGTACCGAACTTGCGTTCCAGTTCCTGCATACTCACTCCATGAACATACAGTTGTCCATCGTCATCCTGTTTCAGAAATGATTTCCAGCGCGAACGAAAATAGCGTTTGTCGATGGAGTGAAGTTCTTTCTTGCGGCGAGGTTTACGGGTGGAACCAGGCAGGGGGGGTACAGTGTTTTCCATTTTTCTCCAGTTAGTCCCCGAGGACATAAGCAAAAATAAGTGGAGCCACAATACTGGCATCTGAATTAATCATATAACTAGGTGTGTCTTTGGAAAGTTTGCCCCAGGTGATTTTTTCACTAGGGTAGGCACCGGAATAGGAGCCATAACTTGTGGTTGAATCTGAAATCTGGGCAAAGTATCCCCATTTTCTGACATCAAGTTCTAGGTCCTGTACCAGACAGGGGACTGAACAGATGGCAAAATCTCCAGCAATTCCTCCCCCAATCTGGAAAAAGCCAATGGAATGATTCTTCTGTTTTTCCAAGTACCAGCGGCACAGTTTTTCAAACTGTTCCGTACCTGTCATCAGTGCCCTGTGGTTTTTGACCTTACCCTCAATGACTCGGGCCGTGTAGATGTTTCCTAGTGTGCTGTCCTCTACCCCTGGTGTATATACAGGGATTCCCATTTCACAGGCTGCCACAACCCAGGAATGTTCCATGGGGATCTGGGCAATTTTTTTCAAAATTCCTTCCCTGTGCAGGCGGTAGAAAAACTCGCAGGGGGGCTGAGAGTTTTCCGTGTTGGAAGCTTCCTGCCAATATTCCAGAAGTTTGGCCTCAATATCACGAAACACAGTTTCAGGAATACAGGTGTCCGTCACCCGATTAAACCCGTCTTCATACAGTTCCTGTTCCATCTCCGCACTCAGGGATCTCCAGTGCTCAACAATTTTATAATCATTATGGGCAACCAGATTGAATATATCTTCTTCCAGATTAGCGGCCGTACAGGATATGGCATGCACCTTGCCCTCGCGAATCATTCTGGCCAGACTGATTCCAAGTTCAGCAGTGCTCATGGCACCTGCTAATGTCAAAAACATGATTCCACCATCATCAAGGTGTTTTTTCCATCCTCGAGCCGCCTCAAGGGTTTCACGGGCATTAAAGTGCCTGAAATGGAGTTCTAGAAATTTTGATATGGTTGACATGACACTCCTCATAAGTCGGAACCTGTACGATGCAAATTTTCAGAACTGCCAGTGTAGGGTCAGAAGCGGTGCAAATCAAGAATTTTTCCCATATAAACCCTGAGTTGTATTATTATCCCGAGCGAGTTTTATGCTGATTCGATTTAAGTCAGGGACGGAAGAGTCCCGTATTCATGAATTTAAAAACCGTATCCAGGGTCTGGGCCACGAGAGTTTTTATGAAGCAGATTCATCCTGTCTGGCTGTTCCTACCCTAAAAACCAAAGAGTTGATGCTTCAGGACAAAGAAGTTCAAATGCTGGAATCAGCTGAGGATCCAGTCGAGCCTTATCATCTGGTAAGTAACCGCTTCAGAACCAGGCAGAACCTGGATTTTGGCACCCATCTGTTTCAGAAACCGGATGATTTTTTAATCATTGCCGGTCCCTGTTCCGTGGAAACTGAAGAACAGATGGAACTGATTGCTTCGGCTGTAAAACAATCCGGTCAACGCTTTTTAAGGGGCGGGGCCTACAAGCCCCGTACTTCTCCCTATTCCTTTCAGGGTCTTGAGGATTTGGGCTTAAAACTGATTCGTGAAGCCGCTGATCGGCATGGCCTTCTGGTGGTCAGTGAAATCATGGACCCAAGAGATCTGGATCAGTTTTTATCCTTTGTGGATGTGATTCAGATTGGCACCAGAAATATGATGAATTATCGCCTGCTCAAGGAAGTGGGTAAGTCAAAAAAGCCGGTACTTCTGAAGCGGGGTATGAGTGCTACTCTTGAGGAATGGCTATTGAGTGCCGAATATATTGCTTCGGAAGGCAACTCCAATATTATCTTATGTGAACGGGGTATCCGTTCTTTTGACGCAAGCACCAGAAATGTTCTGGATCTGGCCTGTATTCCCCGTCTAAAACAGATGACATGGCTTCCGGTTATTATTGATCCTTCTCACGGAACAGGATATTCGTCCCTGGTACCGTCCATGGCTATGGCATCCTTAGCAGCTGGGGCCCGAGGGCTTTTAATTGAGGTTCACCCCGACCCAAAAAAGGCTCTAAGTGATGGACAGCAGGCTCTGACCATACCTCAGTACCTGGAATTGGTTCCAAGACTCAAAGCTATTCAGTCTGTTTTGTATAACACCTAGTATTTATCTGAGGAATCGCGGAACTCTTCCGAGAATGTCATCGGCATAGGCGTAACTTCTGGCAGGCGGTGTATTGCCCCCATTGTACCGGGCCAAACCCTCTCTCTCACCGTGTCGGGCTATCAGGGTATTTAGATACTTGGCTATACCTTTGATATTATCACCCGGATCGTAGGGATTGATTCCCTGTTCCCTGGCAGTAGCTGGCAATATTTGACCAAATCCTGTGTCTGCCCTGGAACCCATTACGGGAATAAAATTTTCCCAGTGAACAAATTCAGATTCCTTGCTCATTAAAGCCCGCATCAGGGCAGTGCGACGGTTGGCATTTGGTATGGCTCGCAGTTCCGAGGAGGCTTCGTTGACCCAGCGGTTAAAAAGTTCCGGTTGAGCACTCCTTGAAATGACGGGATAATCTTTGTAACGATCCAGTGCAGCCGAAAGTTTCTGGTATTCATCAAACAGCATGGCCTTCATTCTGGGATTGAGTGAAACTGCCGAGCGCATTCCCCCGTAAGTGTGCCCATATCTCAAACCTCTTAAGGCAGACTCATAGGTTCGTCTCCCTCTTAAGAGGCCCATACCCTGTAATATTGTTCTGGCTTGGCTTTCACCGATCTGCTCGGCAGAAGTGAGGTTTAATGAGAGGATAGGATTAGTGATGGTTTGGGCAGTTGTTCGGGTTTGTGTTGAGGTATTTTCAAGATTCAACCCATCAAATCCCAGGGATTCAGTGTCGGGCCTGCCAAACATTACAAATAGCATAAAAAGAGGGGTCATCAGTTTTTTCATGGTTTCATATCCTCTTCTAACAGGCTTTCTGCCCTGATTCTTGCTGATTCCAGTGCCTCAATCACATCATGAGGCAGTACAACCCGATTGCTGCCTTTTAGACAGTCATTTGCCGTATCGATGGCTTCCTTGATTTTTTTCTCTTCCAGAAGAGCCATGGTAAGGTTGGCTTTTTGCAGGGCTGTATCGGCGGAACTGAACTTCACAGTGCGGGAAATCAGGCCTCCAGGGTTAAATTTTATTTCCAGTTCACGAATCAGATGGGGAGGAAGGGTAGCAAACTCAGTTACAGCACTGATAGCTCCTAGTCTCAATATTTTGTTTTCATCACTTCCAAATCGAATCTGTCCACGGGCCAGGGGCAGCTCCACACCCGGTATTACTACGCGGGACAGATAAGGCGATGAAGACTGGCTTTTATATAAGCTTAAATCCAGCCATTGAGCTGTACCATTGAGTCTCCAGGATGCCAGGACATACAAATCCTTGCCTGTGATAGCCACATCAATATCCTCAAGTTCTGCTCCGCTTCTGGTTTCAATGGTTTTTTTGAATCCACGGCTGTTTTTAAGCACTAAATGAGAGTCATGCTGTAAGGGGATGGTGGAAACCAGCTCTATCTCAGAACAGATCTGCATTTTGCTGCCTAAGGGCTTACATGCTATTTCAGGAGTGGAAGAATAAAGACAGGAGCTTATCTGAATTGCAATGAACAAGAAAATCCGCATGCAATATCTCCACATATCCTTAATGATGTCCTCTCTGGCCCCGTCTCGGTGCGGGCAACTGCCCACCCTGTAAAAGTACAGCTCTTAGGGTGGATCGATTCAATAACAATTGATCCAGGCTTTTAAGATTTAAGGTGTCCACAAACTGCTTCATAGCTTCTTGCATCAGATCCCTTAAGGCACAAAAAGGTGTAATAGGGCATGTGGCTGTGGCCTTGTCCATACAATTGACAGGACTCAACCCCGGTTCAAGCAAGGTTACGACATCACCAATCATAATATCATGGGGCCGTTGAGCCAGT
This sequence comes from Candidatus Cloacimonadota bacterium, assembly GCA_019454875.1. GTDB lineage: Bacteria > Muiribacteriota > UBA6191 > UBA6191 > UBA6191 > UBA6191. The sequence goes on from JACFNL010000108.1 coordinate 4,956, forward strand.
TTTAGACCACCGCTGCGTCCAGGAAGGGAAATCATAAATCCATGCTTCACAAGTTTAAGTACAATTTTATGTAGATGATTTTTGGGGATTCCAAATGCTTCGGCAATTTCCCGGGCTGGAATGGGCCTGCGTTCTTCTTCAAAACATGCAAGATAAACCAGAGCCCGTATACCGTAGTCTGTATATAAACTTAGTTGCATGGTCTCTAGGTTATCACTCGAACCGAGCTACAGTACAGCAGTTTAAAAATTAGTTGTGAGTAATTGCATCAGCGTTGCCGTCGTTTGTTATAAGCAGCCTTAGCCGCCTCCTCCTCACGATTCCTGGCATTTTCTACTGCAAAGGATGCCTGCTGCGAAACTCCGGCAGCCAGATTAAACTCAGCATCGGTAAATGCTCTGTCATCTCTTGCTAAAATGATGGCCCCATAAACCATGCCCTTTCTCACAAGTGGAGTTAGCATCATGTAGGGTTTAGGCAGGACAAGCCCGGTTTCCAGATGATTGTCTTCGGGAAAACGAAAACCTAACTTATGCGACTCCAGAATGGCCACTGATTGAACCTTCTGTTCCTGACTCAGATCAAAATCTGAGGTTTTGGCTACTGAATCATAACTGTCCGAGAGCTCGTTAAAGATAAACAGGAGTCCAGAGGGTGTCATGAGCGAGCTTGAGAGCCTTTGTAATATGCCCTGGCACATATCAGCCAGCCTTTGATTGCGACTGATAATTTTACCCGTATCATAGAGCACAACCAATTCCATGTTGGTTCGCCGCAAGCGGTTGGAAATAGCCTGGATTACTCCACACAATAGGGCAGAGGATACTTCCACATCCGAGGTGACTAATTCATCAAAAGCATGTTTGGATACTTCCAGAAGGTAGGTTTCTTCACCCGCAAGTACAGAGGCAGACCTTACCGAATCATCAAACAAAGACATTTCACCAAAAAACTCACCGGCCCTTAGTCTGGCCAGTGCCTTAGCCCTTCCGGTTTCAAAATCGATGGTTTTGGCAATGATTACAAACCCGCTGAGTACTACAAACAAAGCACCCTCGTCCTTGTCTCCTTCACGAATAATTATGCTATCGGGATCAAATTTGAGGATTCTGGCCTTCTGCATCAGGGATTTTAATTTCCAGGGAAATTGCAGAAAGGGGCTGAAAAGGGGAATGGCTGCTATGTCTTTTAGTGTGATTTGCATAATTTGTCCTAAAAATTTGGTTTGATGTTTTCAGGGTAAATGGCTTTGGAAACGGCATCCTCATAGGTTACCAGACCCTTTTGATAAAGCTCCATCAGGCTCATATCCATGGAGACCATCCCAAGTTTTGCTCCTGTCTGGATGGCTGAGTTGATCTGATAGGACTTACCTTCACGAATCAGGTTGGCAATGGCAGAAGTGACTAGAAGAATCTCGCGGGCAGCAACCCGGCCTCCGTTTTTCCTTGGTAGAAGCTGCTGGGATACAATACCTCTTAAGGTGGTTGAAAGCTGGGCTCGCACCTGTTCCTGCTGGTGGGAAGGAAACACATCAATAATTCGGTCCACTGTCTGGGCAGCATCCTGGGTATGTAAGGTTGACATGACCAGGTGCCCGGTTTCTGCCGCAGAAATGGCAGCAGAAATAGTTTCCAGATCACGCATTTCTCCTACAAGGATAGTGTCGGGATTCTGTCTTAGGGATTGTCTTAGAGCAATGGTAAATGATTCGGTATCGGTTTTTAGCTCTCTTTGTTCCACGACGCAGTTTTTGTGCCTGTGTACATATTCAATCGGGTCTTCAATTGTAATGATATGACCGTTTTTTCTTTGATTGATTAAATCAAGCATGGCAGCCAGAGTTGAGGACTTGCCGGAACCGGTGGGGCCGGTCACCAGCACCAGCCCCCTTGGTAAAAGGGCCATGGTCTCAATCGGTTTGGGCAGGCCCAATTCCTCAAAAGAGGGTATGGTTTCCGTGATAGAACGAAAGGCTGCCCCCACACATTTTTTTTGCCTGAAGACATTGACACGGTAGCGGGCAATCCCAGGTACAGACAAGGCCATATCCAGTTCAAAACTCTGCTCAAAAATGGCAATCTGATCCTGTCGTAGAAAGGAATAAACCAGTTTTTTAATCATATCTGGATTAAGCACTGGAAACTGATCCCTGACCAGGGAGCCACTGACACGAATCATGGGAGGCAGTCCCACAGAAAGAATGATGTCTGATGCGCCTTTAGCCTGGGCCCTGCCCAGAATTTTAAACATTTCCTCCTGAGCGGTTCCAAATACGGGCTCGCTGGAACTGACTGTGGGAGAAGGGGCTGATGCGGCCTGGGTTCTGGCACTTAGGGGTACAGACGGTGCAGGAGCAGGGGCCCTTGAAGCGGGTTGAGCCTGGGCCGGGGCTTGAGTTTGTCCAGAACGGGGTAATGTGATGGCCATATATTTCCTTTATCGTTTGACCAGTTTGCCTAATATTGAACCAAAGATTCCTTTGGTCTGGGGTTGATTCTGTTTCTTATCAGTTTCGACTTCTGATTCGGATTGTTCCACATTCTCAGCTTGAGTTGTGCCGGTTTCCGGTTTTTTTTCCGGGCGGCTCCTTAGAAACTGCGTGAATTCTTCTACCGACATACTTAGTCCTGCCTGCCTCAGTTCAGGGCTGTGCCTCCAGTCTTCGATCACCTGTTTTGCATATTCCTGAACCTTTCCGGTTCTGGTCTTAAACGCTTTGTGGACCATGAGCAAAAGTTTATCCTGACCAATATTTTTAATGGCGTAAAGTCCGGCTATTGCCTTGGGTTCCTTAGGAGAGTTCACCAGAGTGCTCAATGGTACAAAACAAAGGGTTTCTTTTTCTGGATACAAGCCAATAATAGCCTCGGCGATCACCGACTCTTCAGGATCCTTAAGCATCCTTTCCAAAAGGGGCATACTTTTACCGGCCATCATGATTCTATAACCTTTGGCAACAGCAGTACGGACTCGCTTATCTGTATGTTCGGAGTAGGAGTTTAGAGTGTTGATACCGGCCTCACGGCCTGAGGCAGCAATGGCTTCAATACCTTTTTCAATTACTTCAGGGTCTTTGCTCACGGCAATCTTTTGTACAATGGACTCAGTTGCTCCCTGATCCTGTAACTCAACCAGTCTGGAAAACAGCTCCAGAATTTTTGCCTTGTCCTCACTCTGTTCCAGTTCATTGCGAGCCCGGTTGATCTGGGTGATTTTTTTCTGCCGTTCAGCCTGGGTTTTTGAATCATCCACCTGGGCCTGATCCCTGGTTTTAGGCAAAAGGTCTGGATCGATCACCACCCTGGATTCCTGAATTTTTGGCCTTTCGAGTTGATGTATAATTGATTTTATGGACATACGCAACTCAGCTGGAAGGTCATTGCCATGTGCCGTATCAAGCCATGAGGCTGCTTTCTTCAGCTTGGCCACTGGCTGGGCCGACAGATAGTCCTCTCTGGTGGCCAATTTATGAATACTTCGCGAAAAAACCAGAAATTTCATGGACATAACCGCAATTTCTTCTTCCTTATGACAAAGGAAAGGAAACAGAAGTTCCTCAGCGGAATCAGGCAGAAGTCTCTCAATCAGTTTTAAGGTTCCCTTGCAAAAGCTGTTGCTTCCCTGCTCCGAACTGAGTTTAACGGCCAACTCCAGAAGCTCTCGATCCTTACTTTTATAGATATGCTGCAAGGCCAGCTTTTCCATTTCGGGATCGCCTGATTTTAACCAGTCTTCCACAGACATTTCGGCCGTCTTAAGTTTTTGGACTGGTTGCAGGGACTTTTCAGCCAGTTTCACCTTGATGTGTTCGATTCCCTTTTTGATTTTTTTCTTAAAGTCCTCATCGGATTCCTGTTTCATTGCACTCACCAGGATTTTGCCAGCTTCCTTGGTAGAGGCCCGAACCAGGGCTTTTAAGGCCGCCATTTTTTCTTCTGCATTGCCATGCATCAGCTGTTTTTGTAGTGTATCCATAGTTTGTCTGCCCTGAGATGAAACCAATTGTCGTACTTTTCGTAGTTACATTCTAGGGTAACCAGGGGCAACACACAAGCCAAGGAGAAGCATGAGAATCAGCTACACAAAATTCCTGATGGTCGGATCTATGATTTTATGCTCTCCTTTTACAGTAGATGCCAGAGTAGATGATTTTTTTGCAGGAGTTGAACTTGGTACCGGTGCAAGCACGGTCACAGAGGCTCTTCCCGCCAATCCAAGAGGTTCCGATGGTTATGCCACATTTGATGCTTCCTGGGAGGCTGAGACGGTCAATTACGGTATCAGACAGGCCCTTTTGATCAATGAGACTGGTTCCAGAAAAGAAGCTCTTGAAATTCTTCGAGAGCTGTCGGTTAAAACCCAGTTCAAAAATATCAAGGCCAAATATTTTTTAGCCAAGCAGTATATTCTGGTTCTTGAATCAGATTCTTTACAGGACTATGAAAAAAAGGACTATCTTAGTAATGTAGGAGCCCTGCTTCGCGAGGTAGAGACCGAGGTACGCACAGACAATGAGTTAAGTGAGGATCAGAAAGACTATTATGCGGAAGGGTTAAGAGATCTGGCAGCCCGTTTTGCCCGTTTAGGGGGTTCAGGTTTTACCATTGCTTCGGCAACCCCAACCTCGGTGGTTAGCCCTGCAGTGATTCCAACAGGTACAGCCGTTCAGCCTCAGACCTATGCTCAGACGGATCGGATCGTTGATACTTCACCGGCTCGGGATACGGGTACAACCAACTTCGGCGGGGGGGCTACCGTAGATTCCCGCACAGACCCAAACGCCACAAATCCTGTTTTGTCCATGAATGTTGGCAGTGCGGCAGATCTTGATGCAGCCTCAGCTCAAAGGATTCTGGAAGGCACAAACCTGATGAGCAGAAGCAGGAATTTTACAGAAGCATTAGGGCGGCTGGCCTATGGTTGGACCTATGATTCAAGCTATGTCAACAACCGCAGTTTGACCTTGGACTCTACTGTGCGCTCCCGTAATGGACGAACCTATAAAATGCGGGATCTGGTGTTTCAGGAGTATACCTGGCTTAAGGAAGCCTTGGCCAAATATCCCAATATGCCTGAAATTTCAGCCCGCAGGCAGCCAGAGCAGTTTGCCCGCTGGACAGAAAGGGCTTCCCGGGAGCTGACAGCCCTGCCTCAGAGTCAGAGACTAGCTGTGATGCGAGCCCTGATGAGCCACGAGTCCGGCAGGATTCACTGGAGAAACTACAGGGTTACCATGGGTGCAGCCGCAGAAGTTGGCTTAGGTCAGTTTATGCCTGCCACAGCCAAAGGGCAGGGAATCAATCCTTACGATCCTGAAGAAAACATCATAGGTATTGCCAAATACTTAAACCAGTGTATTCGTGATCGTGGTGGCAACCTCAGACAGGGTCTGGCTACCTACAACGGAGGCAATGGCAATTATCAGACAGCCCAGGCTCAAAGATATGCCAACAGTGTCACCGCTTTAGTTTAAGCCTCTGCTCCATGTTCAAATACATACTGCCATTCCTATTTTCTTTGGGCCTCCTGCGGGCTGAATTCGCCCCTGGTTATGACAATCTGCTCTTGCAGTCAGAGTCAGCATCCGTCAGGACTTCTCAACCCACTCCTTCTGAGTTTGAGGTACTGGCCCAATCCTACCAGGAATTGGAAGGGCTGTTTAACGGAATTTTGTTGTTTTCGCAAAATGGAGTAGCTGAGGTACTGCCAAAGGCCAGCGAGCAGTTTTTAAAGCTTTTGAGCCAGAAGGCCACGGCT
>JACFNL010000109.1 GCA_019454875.1 Candidatus Cloacimonadota bacterium
GATCAATATGGGTGGCACGGGAGAGAATCAGGGCTTCTTTAGCTTCGTGAAGATGAATCTCATTCAAAACTGGCTCAGTTGGGAAAAGCTCAAAACACATCTGTTCACCCAAAGCATTACAAAGCCAAGGCTGGCCCTGAGTCAGTTCATAGATTTTCTCCACCAATCCGGGGGCAAGTTTTTGGTTATGCTCGGCCTCATGCTGGAAAAACAGTTCTTTTACATTCTCCAGAGTGAAGTTACCAAGACGAACTGATTTGGCCTTGATGTTAAAACAGGAACCACCGGTCAGCCAGGTATCTTCTTCTTTGGAGTAAATACGGTAGTCCTTCAGATCGCGAACCCCGTTTAGAATGATGGATTGGGGGAAGGCATAAGGTCGTTGATCATATCCAGCACGAAGTTGTCGTAAAAGAGCAATTAAAGATTCCCCGGCCATTGCATCGATTTCATCGATAACCAGCACTATGGGTTTTTTTGAGGCCTTGGACCAGCTTTCCAGACAAAACCGGACTCCAGCACTTTGTTGTAAAAATTTCTCGACGGGTGGAAAACTATTTGCGATATCCCCATGAAAATACATTAGGCCTGTGTTTAAGGCTCTAAGTATGCAATGATTGGCTTCTATAACATCATGACGGGCTGATTGGGCATCTTCCACCGTGATGTGAATGGCCAGGTATCTTCCTTCTGCATTGAGTTGTCGGCAAATTTCCCGCAAAAGGGTGGTTTTACCGCTTTGCCTTGGGGCATGATGGGTGAAATATTTTTCCTGTTCAATCAGCTCCAGAATTGGCTTGGCTCCCAGCGGCCGCCAAACAGTGTAATGAAGTCTTGGCTTGTTTGCACCGGCTGTATTAAAAAACCTTTTCATGCCCTGATTATAACATGGCACTTCCTATAGGCTTTGTGTGGATAACTACTTGTGGAATCAAAAATGATACAATTCCATACATGCTTCAAAAAAAACTATTGGAACTCCAAGGCTCAAAATGCAGTCCAGCTGTCACGGAAGTGATTCGCAATCTAATCGTAAATGGCAGTGATTTTGACTGCTACAAAATCAATGTGTTTCGTGTGGCTGAAGAGAATCAATTGTCAAAGGCCGAGACCATTCAAGGGTTTTTGTATGCCGCCAGGCTGGGAATCATGGATCTTAGCTGGGATATTCACTGTGCGTCCTGCAAGGGTATTCCTGAATATCATAAACATCTGATGGGGCTTCAGAACAAAGCCCACTGCAATTTATGCTCGGTGGACTGGGATTTGAGTTTTGAGGAGCAGGTTGAAGTTTCCTTTACCGTCAATCCAGATATCCGACAAATCAAATATCCTGACTGGAGTGAAAGAGATTTTGATGGGAAGATGCAGTTTCTGGATGACATCCTATCCAGAGAAAAGCGAAATTTTACGGTAGGAACCTGTATTTTTGAAGGTAAAACTACTGTAGTTCGGGGAGAGTTTACACCAGGAGAATATTACTTTTATGCTCCAGGGTTTCTTGAAGATGCGGGAAAGGTTTTTGTCAGCGAGGAAAAGACAACAGAACTGCAAACAGTGGCACTGACTTATGACAAAAATCTAAAGACTGACACAAAGACTCTTCATCTCAAATCGGGGCAGGTAGAATTTCATGTCACCGCAGCAATTGAGGGAATGTGTGGATTTTTGATACTGCCTCAAAAGCCGGTGCATAATTTTGTAAGTGCTGCCTACATCAGTGGGCTTCAGGATTTTAAGGATCTGTTTGCAGGTGAGTTTTTACGCGAAGATGTTTCATTTGCCATAAAAAGCATTACCATAATGTTTACAGACATCAAAGGCTCTACCGCCATGTATGAAAAACTTGGGGACAGTCAGGCCTATGCCCTGGTGCAAAAGCACTTTGATATCATGACCGAGGTTATCCAGAAGCACAATGGGGGCATTGTCAAAACCATTGGTGATGCTGTTATGGCCTCATTTTCGGTGAATTCAGATGCTGTAAAAGCTGCTGTAAAATTACAGAAAATGTTTTGGGAACTGAGCCAGAGCGAAGCCCTAAGGGGAGTTCTTGTCAAAATTGGTCTGCATCGTGGCCCGGTGATTGCAGTTACCAGCAACCGAAGCCTTGATTATTTCGGAAGAACTGCCAACATTGCCGCCCGTGTCCAGTCCAAGGCAAACGAAGACGAGGTTTTGATTTCTGATTCCGTTTACTCGGATCCAGCTGTACATGACTACATTCAGGCACAGGGTTATCACATCGAATCAAGGCAGGAACTGTTTAAAGGAATTGAAGGCCAGTTTCTGGTGTACTCAATACATTAAACTCTAATGCTGGTGTATAATATATGAAAACCATACACATCAGGCAAACGAGGGGTCCATGCGTACCAATGTAGTAATTGATGACAAACTTATGGCAGCCGCACAGGAAGCCGGTGGATACAAGACCAAAAAGGAAACGATTGCCAAGGCGCTAGAGCTTTTGATCCGTATCAACGCTCAAGCTGATATCCGAAAATACAGAGGCAAGCTGATTTGGGACGGCGATTTGGATGAGATAAGAAGCCAATCATGATTTTTGCCGACACATCGGTATGGATTGATTACTTTAATGGTGTTATGGCACCGCACACGGAGATTCTTGATTCTGCCCTACAAAACAGCCGTATCGTTACTGGCGATCTGATACTGATCGAACTATTACAGGGTTTTCGTAAGGACAGCGAATATCGACTCGCCAAAAATCTGATGCAATGCCTTGAGTACCGCAATATGGTTGGAAAAGAAATCGCCTTAAAGACCGCGCAAAATTTTAGAATTCTGCAATCCAAGGGTATTACAATTCGTAAAACTATCGATATGATTATTGGTACATTTTGTATCGAAAGCAGCTTGCCCCTGCTCCATCATGATCGAGATTTTGACCCAATGGAAACACACCTTGGGCTTAAAATCATAAATCATAAATAATTTCCCCCAATTCCAGCCCATGCAAAACCTCAATCATGGTACTGGAATTGCGTCCGGTTTTAATTTCCTTGTAGGTAGATGGTCCCGTTCTAACCTGAAGTACACCAGCATTTTCACGGACAAGGGTCAGTGGCACCTGTAAAACATCCTTGGCGATCAGGGACTTAAGAGACACAGTGACTGTCATTCCCGGTCGCATAAAACTGCTGACAGAAGATAGTTTCAGCCTGATTCCGACTTCGCGCAAAGCCCCAGCCATTGTCCGCTCACCAAGTCTTTCCTTTCTGGCTGTGGTAAAAGAATCCTTATGAATCACTGTGGCATCAAAGGGAGTTTCCGGGAAGGCCGTTACCCAGACCTTGGCCTGATCCCCTAATTGAATTTTTGCAGCTTCCGATTGACGGACGAACAATTGAATATCAAACGAATCCAGGTTAAGAATCTCCAAAAGGCGGTTCCCATGTCCAACAACACTACCTACATTTACCCTGGCAGGCTGATTGTTCAATCTTGAAAATGGGCGATACAAAACACCGCTCACAGTTGCTCGCATACTTAAGGATTCTGCATAATCTTTTAGTTTCTTCAAGGTGCTTTGAGCCGTATCCACCTTGAGTCTTTCCACTTCTAAAGCGGCGGTTGTTCTCTGGTAAAAAGAATCCGAGGAACTTTGGGCTTCGGATAGTTCCATCTCGGCCGCCTTGCGATCCAGCTTGGATTTTTCAATATCCATTTTGGACATCACCTTCACTTCATCACTTAAGAGCAATATGTCAGCTTTTTGCAGTAATATTCTGGCCCTTTCCACAGACAGCTTTAACTGTAACTCTTCCTGCTTTTGCTGATAACGAACCAGCTCCTGATTGCCTTCAGCCTGAGCCAGTTCCTGTTCTGCCTTTTGAATATCTGCCCTTACATCGGTTTTATCAAACTCAAGAATCACATCCCCGGTCTTTACCTCTGTCCCATCTGCTCCGACCCATTCCACCGTCAGACTGTCATAACGATCGGAAGCATTAGGAGCATTCAGAGTCGTTTTAGAAGATGCGTCCAATTCCCCTCTTAAATAGAACTCCTGCCACAGATCCCCCTTTTTAACCGGCGAATTGGCAAACAGGGATGGAACAAGTAATACCAAAAATAAAACTATACTCATGTCTGTGTCCTTAGTGCCTCTACTGGGCCAATTCGCATGGCATGCAAGGCAGGCATCATGCCAAACAATAAACCGGAGCCCACCGAAATCAAAAGGGCTACCACAATCACCCAGGCCGGAAAACTGACAGGCATAGCAAAAGAACTACCAAGCCCCCAAGCCAGACTCATACCAAACACCAGCCCTATAAGTCCGCCTATAAAACAAATCAAAACGGCCTCTCCCAGAAACTGAAAAAAGATATCCTGTTTTCTGGCACCGACAGCTCGCCTGACCCCAATTTCAGGGATGCGCTCCAAAACATTGGCAAGCATGATATTCATGATTCCAATACCACCGACTAGCAAAGAAATTGCCGCTATCAATAAAAGCACTGTATGAAAGATTTTTTCCTGCTCATTTTTTTGGGACAGAAGCTCCACAGGAGCAAAAACCGTAAAATCCGTTTCCTGATTGTGAGTAACCCTTAAGTTGTTCAGGATTTTCTGCTTCAAGGGTAGAGTCTGTTCCAGATTCTGGGCCTCAACCAGTATTTTATCAAATGGGGCATAAGGCGGTTCTGGATCCAGTACCGTCCTTAAGGAGTTGTATGGCATCAGTACAGCCGTATTCAAATGCTCTGGATCCTCTCCTATAGTTTCATAAACCCCAACTATTTCAAAATAGACATGGTTTAGACGCAGGCGACTGGGAGAATTCAGCTTTTCATACATGGCCTTGCCAACCAGAACAACGGATTCAGCTCTTTGATGCTCCAGGGACAACCAGTTTCGGCCTGACACAATTTGCAGTTTTTTCAAACTGACAAAATGCCGAGATGTTGCCAGAACCAGTGCATCCTGATCCTTGAGATCACCAAAAGCAATATCTGCCTTTTTAATCCAGGCCATGGATGATGGTTCATGCCAGGCTTGAATGGCGATTACATCCGACTCAGAAAGTCCGGGACTGGATAAAACCACCCTATCCGCCTCCTCTCGGGGCAGATTTTTTTGCTCTATGACACAAAGCCTGGAACCCATGGACTCAATCTGGGCCATAATTTTTTGTTTGGCCCCCTCGCCAATCGCGACCATGGCAATCACAGCCCCGACCCCAAACACAACCCCCAAAACAGCCAGCATCGTGCGTAAAAATCTGGTCTTTAAGATCAGCAGGGCATCCTGCATGGCAAAAAAATAATCTTTCACAGACTCACCTGCAAAACTGCCCCCTCAGGAAATTCGGGCACAACCCCAATAAACTCAGCAAAGATTTCAAAAAGCATTTCCTCTGCATCTGGACGGGATTCATCCCCAAACCACTCCATGGATTTAATGGGAAACAGATTCTGTTTTACTATTTTTCCCAAAAACACCTCATCCCCATCCTTGCGCCGGATTTTTACGACTGTATCCAGGGGGATCTGATTCAGATTCTCTTCCGGGACCGCAAATCGTACCTGAAGTTCATCCTCAGGGGCTAACTGAGCCACTACCACCCCAGAATCGATATAGTCATCTTTTTTCACCGGGCGGTTGTAGTTTTTAACTGGGGGAAAATATACCTTACCCTGAACAGATGCCTTTTGCGAATAACGGCTTAACTGGTACCTAAGATATGTCTTTTCTTCTTCCATATACCGAAGCTGAACTGCATAGAAGTTTTGCCTCTGTTTCTGTTTTTCCTGCCTGGCCTTAAGAGTCAGTTCCGCGAGGGCAAATTCTATTTCAGCCAGACGAATATCTAAAACCAGAATCTCCTGATCCCGAACCGGTAAAACCTCTTTGGCATCTTGCTTCAATTTCAGACGGTCAAATGTCAATTCCAGCCTTGAAACCGCACTGTTCTGGCTTTGAATTTCCTGTTCCAGTTTTTTGAGTTCCCCGTCCCGTTCCGCAATTTTCTGGCGCATGCGATTCTCTAAATGCGATTCCCAGTTGTTACCTCTTTGCCGATACTTAAGAATTTCGTCACCTTTTTGTACAAATGTGGCATTCTCCAGTCTGTCTTCAATCTGAATCCCACTGCTTGAGGACATAGAACCGGTCACACGAATCACATTTTTGGGGGCCAATACAGGTATTGCATTTTTGGGAACAATTTGACCTTCCCAACAAAACCCGGTAACACAAAGTAAAAAAAATACTACAAGCCGCATAACCGACCATCCTGTAGTTTTAAGGCCCGATCGGCCTTATACCCCAGCTCCTGATCATGAGTCACAATAATCAGGCTGACATTTTCTTCCTTTTGAAGCCTTCGCAATTCGTCAAAAACCAGATCGCGAACTTCTGAATCAAGGTTTCCGGTAGGCTCATCCGCCAATAAAAGTTTCGGGGAATTGACCATACTTCTGGCAATGGCCACCCTTTGTCTTTCCCCACCACTGAGCTGAGATGGCTTATGGTAAAGCCGATGACCCAGACCCATCCGAATAAGCCAGTCCTTTGCCGTACCTTCCCGAGTCTCAACTGGTACTCCTGCATAAAGCATAGGAACCATGACATTTCTTAAAACATTCAGATGGGGCAAAAGACAAAACGACTGAAATACAAAACCCAGTTTTTTGGCCCGCAACTGTGACAGATATTCATCATTTAAGGAAAATACATCCACCCCATCCAGAAGGTATTGGCCTGAATCTGCCACATCCAGACAGCCCAGAATCTGTAATAAGGTGGATTTTCCAGAACCTGAGCGGCCAAGAATGGATACAAACTCGCCCTGGGACACTTCAAGACTTAAACCCTTCAGGACATTAAGCTGGGTTTCCCCCATTTTCCAGGATTTATAAAGATTCTCAATGAATAACACTAGCTTTTAAACCCACATTCTTTCTTCTGTCCATGGGTTGCCGCGATTGTGATAGCCGTTTCTCTCCCAGAAACCTGGCTTATCTGTAGCGGAAAACTCAAGGGCCCTGAGCCATTTGGCTGACTTCCAGAAATAAAGTTGAGGCACTACAAGTCGTAAAGGGTATCCATGGTCGGGGGTTAAATTTTCCCCGTTATGCTTCAGGGCTAAAAGCACATCCTCCTGCAAAAAGTCTTTTATGGGCAAATTGGTAGTAAATCCGTATTCACAATGCGCAATAACAAATTTTGCCTCAGCTTTCAGACCACCAGCTTTTTGAATGAGTTCATGAACTGATACCCCTTCCCACAAATTATCCAGTTTGGACCAGGTGGTTACACAGTGAATGTCTGATTCTACCTCCACCCTGTCCAAAGCCAGAAGTTCCTGATAGCTGATGGTAAAAGGCTGATTCACAAGACCAATTACCTTAAAGTCCCAGCTTTCTTCCAAAAACTCTGGTACGGGCCCATAATGCAAAACAGGCCACTTGTTCGTTTTTATCTGCCCTGGAGGAATTCGTTGTTCTCGGCCTATATCTTCAGACTTGATTCTACGGATTGTTTTCATGGAGATATTCTACAAAAATTATTGATATCTGGCCAATTCTGTCGATTAAATCTCTCAGACCTGGGGGAATTTTCATGAAACCATTTCTAAAGTGGGCTGGTAACAAGATTCATATTATTGAAAGAGTCCGTGAGAAAATTGGATCCGGAAATCGATTGATTGAACCCTTTTTAGGTTCAGGAGCAGTGTTTTTAAATTCCGATTTTAAATCGTACCTGTTAAGCGACACAAACCCAGATCTTATCAATCTGTATCTAACCCTGCAAAAACAGGGCAAGGATTTTATAGATTATTGTGAATCCCTTTTTCGTCCCGAGTACAATACCGAGGCAAAATTTTATGAGTTACGGGAAATGTTTAACAGTCATCCCAGCCCCGAACTCAAATCCGCAATTTTGGTCTATTTGAACCGACACTGTTACAACGGATTGATCCGCTATAATCTTAAAGGTGGATTTAATACTCCATTTGGTCGTTATCATAACCCCTATTTTCCCAGGGCTGAGATGCTCTATTTTTATGAGAAATCCAAAATTGCCCAATTCTTCTGTCAGGATTTTGAGGCTTCCATGCTCAAAGCTAAGAGAGGGGATGTAATTTATTGTGACCCTCCCTACTCTCCAATTTCCAAGACCGCCAACTTTACCAGCTATTCAGCCAAACCATTTGGCCCCCTCGAGCAGATTCGACTGGTAAAAGTCGCCTGGATTGCAGCCAAACACGGGTCAAAAGTAGTGATCTCCAACCATTCTACCGAGTTCACCGAAGATGCCTATAAGGGAATGGCGGTAAACCAGTTTGAAGTTCAAAGAACTATAAGCTGCAAAGCAAATGGCAGAAACAAGGTACTGGAGCTAATTGCAGTTATGGAACCTGCTGCCCAGGTTTAGCCTGAGTACACATAATGCCTCAACAGTTTCCAGGTCTCTTCAAAAGCTTTTAAATGGGTTCTTTCGTAGGAGTGGGAAGCTGAGATTCCCGCACCAATCAATGCGGTTTTGGTGTTTTCTCCCCTTCTAGTGACTAGCTCCGCATCTGAGCCGTAACTTTTGAAAATATCAAACACACTGGCAATCTGGTTTTCTTTAGCTAAACGGTCAAGCTGTTTTATCAAATCCGGGTTAAAGGGGCCTGTAGAATCACGAACACAAATTGTCACCTTATCTTCTTCAGACTGCTGCCCTTCTCCAACCACGGCATTATCTACAATCAGAAGCTCATCAAGGCCATTTACAAACAGGGCCCCCCTGCCAATTTCCTCACCTGCTGTCAAAATAATCCTTAGGGGATGGATCAGATCCTTCTCCTGTCCCTCAGCTAACTCCTGCAACAGGGTTAACAATAGGGCCACCCCGCCTTTGTTATCAAGATGTCTGCCCTTAAGATAGCCGCTTTTTGTAACCTCAAAATGTGTTCTAAGAGATACAAAAGCCCCCATATCAATTCCTAGAGCCTTGACTTCTGCCTCGCTTGTTGCCGCCTCATCAAGTCGAATCCACATGGTTTCATTGGTTCTAGGCTCTTTTTCATAGGCAGAGCCATAAATGTGGGTGGAGGCCTTATCAAAAAGCACGGTTCCCGTGTAATCCACACCATTGTAAGCATGAATGGTTACAGACTCGCCTTCTACCGCAGACCAGGGATAACCACCTACCTTGCCCGGCCTGATTTTTCCGTCCTTACCCACCGAGGCAACATACAGGCCCAAAGTATCATAGTGTGAGCACACACCCCGTTCTATCCTTCCTCCATTTCCAGGTACAAAAATTTCAATCCCATGATTCACATAGGTACGGATTTCATGCCCAGACGCAATACTCTGGATGCGTTTTATTATCCAGTCCTTTACCCTGTCGGTATAACCGGATGGGGAGGGCAGTTCCAACAATTCTTTCAGATTTTGTAAAAATACTGTACGGCTTTGCTCATTCATAAGCGCATAATACTCAAAATCCACACAAATCTTCCAGTACAGTCTAATTAAATTCGTCGATTTTGCCGATACAATAAGAGTGTGCCTGAGTGCACAGTGTTCAAATCACCTCCCACATGGATGTACAGTGAGGTCAATATGTTTATCCACGAGCTGGAACATCGGATGTTTCATACTCCGATTCATAAAAATAACATTCTGCCGACGGCTTCGGTTTCTCAAGCGGACAATACCAAAAAGGAGCAGATTAGCCTTTACAGGGGCAAAAACTCTTCCAGCAAGGAACCGCAGTCCTTTGCCGATCTTCTAAAACAGTATTCTGACAAGGTGTAGATTCAATCGGCACCCCGATGCGTAAATCCATTTTTTATGTTTTGTGGGTACTTATGTTTTTGCCTCTGGGTCTGGTTTTCAAAATCCTAGATTCAAACACATCCGGTCTGCAAAAAGCAGATTTTAGACTGTGTACTGAAAACAATGAAAATCTGTTTCAATATCTGTCTAAGCCATTTAATCTGGTTCTGTTACCAATCATTCTGGCCATCGTTTTTGGCTTGCTACTAGGTATTATCACGGACACCATGATCAAATCATCCCCGTTTTTGTATCCTCTGTTCTGATATGCTAACGCTTGGAATCACGGCCTATTCTCATGACAGCTCAATCACACTGCTTTCACAGAATATTATTGTTGCTGCCTGCGAAGAAGAACGATTCAGCCGCAAAAAACATGATGGGTCATTTCCAGTCCAATCTTTGCAGTGGCTGATAAATACCCACAACTTAAAA
>JACFNL010000110.1 GCA_019454875.1 Candidatus Cloacimonadota bacterium
TTTAATGTGTCAAGCCAGATACGCACAAGTTCGTATTCCGAGATCATAAACACCATTAACTGCATTTGTGGATAGGTCCCATTCTGAACCCAGGAACCAAACATGCCATTCTGCATTACATCAAAATAATAAAACTCCTCACTGGGACGGGATACAAAACCCAGAACTTTTTCCTGCAAATAAGACTGGATTCTTGATCCCGCAATTCCTTCCTCACCTCTGTTTCTTATCTGATGAATCTGATCTACTGAATCAATGTTTTCCAAACCCTTATAAAAATGCAGTCCCATCAGCCCTAGAATCGAATTGTTCAGTACAGCCGAACTCCAGATTCCTAAAGGCTTGCCTCCCATCTGATCTGATCTCAGAAACTGATACGGATTCTGATGTACAACCAATCCATTTAATCCAAGACTCCAGTATCTGGAAACAAAGGGCCTCCCTTCAATAAAATCCTGGGATACTTCCTTGGATAACTTGGATGTAAACCTCAAAAAGTCCTGCTCCAACACCGTCAGGTGATTTTTCATGGCTGTCTCAATCCTGTTGGTCTCCAAATCCTGAATCAAAGAAAGGCTTTCTTCAACAAGCCAATGGATCAATAGTAAAAAAAACAGCCAGAACAAAACGGCAACAAACATGAGTCGAAAAGCAAAACGGGTGGAAATGATTAGATACCCGCCCCGCTTCCAAAGCCAGACTAGAATGAACATAGAAAGCAGATGTACAGGCCAGATAGAGGCCAGATAGTCCATCAGCTCTGGAATTGATTCCGAAACGGGTGGTACAAAACTTTCAAGACCAGTATTCAGATCCATTGCATTGACCTTTAAAAGATCGATGAGCAGAAAATAGGAATATTCATTCTTTTCTGCATAAAATCTCAGAAACTGCTGGGAGCGGTAGTTAAGTACTAAAAATCTCCCCCTTTGGGACAAAAACTCTTCTTTGGAAATTGGATAGGTATACATCCGGGCAATTGCCTGCTGAAAAAGTTCTTCATTCTGGGAATTCAAACCTGGCAGCATGCGTTTTAGCCAGTCTTTGCCCAAAAAATACTCCATATCCAGTCCATCGTGATAAAGCAGTCTGCCTCGACGAATAATAAACAGACCGGATGCATGTTTTACAGGCAGCACAAGATTAGGCAACTCTTCTCTTAGGTTTCCAGATTCAAGAATCGAACCAAGCTTTTTAAAAAAATCTGCATGCATGGCTTCCAGAATCTCAAGCTTTCTGTGATAGGAAGGTAAAGCACCTTCTTCCGTCCTAATTCCTTCACGAAACTGCTGTATAAGCGATTCTCTCTTCTCTATCTGCCTGTGATTTTCCTCAGCCTGACGACTTACACTCAAGAGATAGACACAAAACACCCCCAGAAACCATAGACCAATAATGATCAGAAAAAACAATAACTGTAAATGCCAGTATCCCCGTTCTTTCATAAATGAACAAACACGGAAACCAAGTCCGTTTTTCCTTTCAGACTCACTGAATCAAGCTGCCTGATATGGGAGGCTTCAA
The DNA here is from genome assembly GCA_019454875.1 of Candidatus Cloacimonadota bacterium. GTDB lineage: Bacteria > Muiribacteriota > UBA6191 > UBA6191 > UBA6191 > UBA6191. The sequence continues at coordinate 1,525 of JACFNL010000110.1, forward strand.
ACAGATGGTTTTTTTGCGTCCGTTCACATAAATAGATGGTGACAGACCCGGATCGTGGTGGCAGGGACTGTAAGCGAGCCGCCACATTGACAGTATTACCAATACAGGTAAAATCCTTTCGCAACGATGCCCCCACATGCCCCAGAACCAGATCCCCGGTAGCAAGGCCAATGCAGATCTTAAGATGGGGAAACTCGGATTCAACCAAATTGCGAATCTCCACACAGGCTTTTAAAGGAAGGGTAGTTTGTGAGTTTTTTCTAAACAGACTCAGAGAGGCAAAGCCCGTAAACTTATCAACCATACCCCCATTTCTATGAATGATCTGGTGTAATTTTGGCAAAAACTCAGCTATCTGTTCTATGTCCTCAAAATCGGTTCCTGAGGCCGGGGCACAAAAAAGTACAGTTGCTTCTTCACGAACTGACTCATGATCCTTTTGGTTGAGGGACTGAAGTGCCATGTTTGATAAAAATCTGCTTACCAGTTCCTTTTCCCGCAAATACTGAATCATCTGATTAAATCGAACACTCAGATCGGCTAGCTCATCGGTTCCGGTTTTGGGTAAATCCTGTGACAGATCCCCACTCTGGATTTTTACCAGTCCCAATCGCAACAGGGACAATGGCTTAAGAACAAGTTGGGCCATCCAGCGACAGAGAAGAAACAAAATGGCACAAAAGCTTACAATGGCAATATACAAAAGATTAAAACTTCTCTGCCTAAACTCAAGATAGGACTTAAGACTCATACTGACAGCCAGGATCATGTCTGGAATCAGGGGGCCAGGAACACTCAGCGAAAGTCGCAAATCCCCTTCATTCCTTCCAATTGAAAAGCTTTGCACTCTTTGAATCCAGGACTGAGCCGCATTATGAGCCATAAAATCTGCAATCGGACCACGGATTCTTCCAGATACTGTCTGATGGTGCCCAATCACACAAACATGCAGACTCTCATCCTGCATCTTTTCAAGCCTTGTCAGAAGTCTTTCCCTTAAGGTGTCAAGTACCCGTTTCTCCTCAACACTTCCGATAACAAGCCAGATGTTGTCTTTGGTATCCTTTAGGTAAGCCCAGAAACTCTTACTGTATTTAAATCCTTTGGAAAAATAAGCAATTGGCATATAGTCAAACAATTTCCAGGGATTATATAAAAACGCATCCACAGAACTGCTATCCCGAAAAACAGTAGCTAAATCCTTACGCAAAAGATTGGTAATCTCCATGTTTTCCTTCTGCTCTTCGAGATAGTTTTCATTGTAATCGGCTAGCTGAGATCGAAGCATCCTTTGTAAAACCGGGGTATGAAAAGTCCTTGTTATATGATCCGGATAAAAAACTGGTGTGGCAAAACTGGTATGATCGTTTCTGAAGATTACCTGGATTCCTTTGGAGGCAAAACTGGACTTGAGCCACAGATCCATGGGGTGTAAAGACTCATGTAAAATTTTGTCATACCAGGGGTTTTCATCCAGTGAGTACTGGCGCAAATACAAATCTTTTAAAAAAGCATTGGTCTTTTCTGAAACCAGTAACTTCAATTCTGTAGCTATCCCGGCTTCCACATCCTCAGAGGCCAGAGTCAATTGTTTTGTACTGTTTTCCAGATATTGTCTGGCCTGAATCAGAAGATTCTTCTGAACGGATCCCATCAGTCCTCGATGGCTAATGACAAACCAGGAAAGTAACAGAAGCGAGGGCAAAAGAAAAATAATCAGAAACCTGGCCTGCAATCGGTAGTAGGCATGTTTTAAGGTCCACAATGGCAAAAATATCAATAAACTCACCAAAAACCAGTAGGATAAACCGTAATCCAGTAATGAGGGATAAAGACGAATTGCCTCAGCTTCAAAGGCCTTGAGTTCATCCAGCGGATCCGGTACTAAAATAGAGATTTTTTGCACTCCGGTCACTGCCTGCATCTGAGGCAGAGTATCAGAGCCTATAAAGTTTTTGATTCTCTCCAAATCGGTAGGAGGCTCAACAAAATGGAAGTGAATGGCTGGCTTGTTTGAGGTGGGGTGAAACCCAGGCAGAACAATCCTTAACTCTTTAGTATCATAATCGGGATAGGTCAGGTGATCGGCCGTGTTGATGGCAATCAGGCTAAAATCCCGATCAATTGAAACCCCACTGAACAATAAAACAGCCCCGTCAGGCAATGAAGAGTCACGGTTCAGAAGAATGCTTAAGTATACGGACTGTGGGCCATTCCACCAAAGAGACTTTGACAAATCCAAAGAAATTTTGGGGGGAAGTTCATTGGGAGCATCTAAAATATACAGATAGCGACCCTCGGCCTTTGGGTCCCCGAAAATACAGGAAACCAGAGCAATAGAAAATATCAGCCACCTAAGCATCCAGCACAGGGCGAAAATCTCCTTCGGCAGTCACAGAAATCAGAACTTCAAGATTTTCTTCAGAAAAATTAGCCACCAGATGCTGATTGTTCTTAATAAAATGCGGAAGATATGCACTAAAATCCAGGGAAGATTCCCAGTCCATCCACATGGAAAAATAATAAATCACATCGGGGTTTATCCGGGATGAAAGGATGATCCCGGATAAAAATCCCCTCAGACTTCTTATCTTCTCGTTGGCCAAACTGATTTCATCTAAAAATTTCTGTCTGCACTCGGGATGAAGAACGATTTTTTTGACCAACATCTCCATGTTTATTCCTTGGAGGATAAAACCTTCCTGGCTCTGTCAAGGGCCTGAATCTGCCTTTGGGCAACATGAAGCATATATTCCACCATGCCCTCCTGCTTCATTTTAGCCCAGGAATGTGAATCAATCACTTTACGGATACGATGCAATCGCGCCGATGGTGTATTATCACGAATGAGCTGAAGATCTGCCTCTACTTCGCTCCAGTCCCGGCTTAATTTGCCGACGGTTTCAGTCAGTTTTTCAGCAATCCTTTTGGCTCCCTGACCTGCACTATCCTGAAATACAGTAAACTGATCTCCAATCTGATGCATTGCTTCATGGGATTTTAATGTCAGATAAAACACCCTGTCTTCAATTGGGTTAAACTCCACAAACATCTTAGGTGGCACAGGCAGTTTCACCAGATCCAAAGACTTGCCGGAACCAACAAGTTTAAATCCGACATCTCCCAGAATCTTCTGATAAAACCCCTTTAAATCCCTAAGTTCGCGAAGTGAAATGGGCACCAGGGGATCCAAAATATTGGCCGGTTCAAAAAAGCTGGTGAAAATTTCAATATTTCCGGTGAATGAGGGATGGGCTTCCTTGTAAATCCCATATTCCAGTCTGCGTAACAAATCCTTGTCAGAACTGTCCACAAACAGATCCAGATCACTGTTAGCCCCCCAGCGACCTTTTACGATGGAACCAAAAATGTAAATCTGAACCGGTGAGTTATTATGATTCATAAAACTCAGATACTTCTGAAAAAAGTTGACTTCAGCCTGAATTCTTTCAAATCGCCTTTCCACCTCTTCATTGGTGAATGGCACCATCAAATCTCTTTGCAGTTTCTCGGCCCAGAAATTGGGTTCAGCCAGTTTAGCCAATAATTTCTTTTCATCCCAGAAAGGAGCCAGATACAAATCCCTTGTGGAGAAAAAACCTGCCAGATTATAAATACTGTTCTGTCTTAGGATACTGCGATTTTCCAAACCAATGTTATGAATCTGCATAAGTCGATCCACAACCCGACCTGCTCTCTCATAAGTGGAAAATGGTACGATTCGTGCCGACAGGCTACTGACTAAAATGGCAAACATAAAACCTAATGCCAAAATCTGTCTTGTCATCATAAATGGAATCCTCCGTTTTTTAAGGAAAAAGTCGATCAAGAGGATACCTGAAGCATCTCCAAGAAATCTATGCGAAGAGGATAAATTCCATGATTCGCTTATAAATTATTTAATCAATTCCCAGCAAAATCGCCGTGTTATCCAAAAGGGTACGAATCCCATTGGTGCGAATGATCCAGTCTGTGAGGACATCGGATGACACGGTCTGATTCAAAGAATTGGAATCAAGCTCACTTTTACGAAGTCCCACCTGATAGTGAAGCTCATTAAAACGAAGGCGCAAAAGATAAAGCTGTCTTGCTTCCTGAACCCGTTTAATCCAGTTAGGAAACTGATTCAGGGTCTGGGATACCCTCTGATCACTCCAGCGCAAGGGAGCCGATGCAGTGGACACAGACTCCTGTGATACCTGAGGTAAAGACAAGGACCGCTCCCCCTTTAAAAATCCAAAATCTGCCAATACCGGTGTGTCCACCAGAGGGGCATCATTAGGGGAGTCTTTGGACAAAGAATCAACCTGATCCTTTTTTGGATTCAAGTGCATGACTGTCTGCCAGTCTCCAATAGAATTGAGTGTTTGCACCAGTCCATCTGATGTCAGTCGCAAAACCTCCCGGCCTGGTGTCTTTTGTGAACCCTGGATTTCAGTAGTAGCTACTACTTCAAGGGAACTGGCACGAACTACATCTACAAATTCGGAGTTCCCCCGCTTAAGAAACATGGCAACCAGGCCCAGATAAGGATTTACTACCGGTGTATAACATTCCTCAAGTCTGCGACTGATTCTGGTGCTTCTTTGAGACTCAATTTCATAGCGCCAGATCTCGGTTCTGCCTTCCAAAGCTTTGACATAATAGATTTCATTATCCAAAACCCGGTACGATATCCCAGGCAAACGAAGAAAGACATTGATGGGTATGGTACTCAGAATTGTTTTGGACTCAGAGTTTTTAGCATATTCCATTTCAACTCTATCCTGAATTCTTAGGGCCTTAAATGTTCCGCCACCGGCAGGGAAGGCTGCCAGAATCTCAAATTGAAACTTTTGTGTATTCGGCATTGGCAATGCATCAGGAATCAGAATTCTGGGGCCAGACTGCTCCTTTTGTCGGGAACGCATTTTATCAAGTTCAGAAGACAGGCTATAAACGATCTTTGAGCCATCCCCTAGAACCACACTGAAACTGTCATTATTCTGAAAAACCAGATTTGTTTCCGACAGGGTATTTCTTCTGTAACTGTCCAGATCAAGAACCCTTTCTTCTTTTTGAGACTGCATATCCTTGACATATACACTTTGGCGGGAATCTTTCTCAGTTGTTCTATCCCGACCCGTCAGAAACAATAGATACCTCTCATCAGGGCTTAGGACTCCTGAGAAGTCATGGCTTCCTGAAATTACCTCAACCGTCATCTGCCGACGATCCGCATCATAAGATACAATCCTTTCCAGGGAATCTTCGGACACATCTAGATACAGGCGGATTGCCTTTTTACTGAATACAAACCAGGGAATGGGCTCAAGTTCTCGTATAGGGCGCAGAACATGAATTACTTCCTGCCCCTCCTTGAAATTATGCAAAACCAGATTTAAACCTGCTTCACTGTGATTTTTGTATACTTTCCAGTGATTGTCTACCGGGGAAGACAATTTGGGTTCGGAAGCATTTTTGCCTCTCAGATAATAATAGATTACATTTTGTTGCAGAATGGAAAGACTAGCCTTAGCTTTTGCTCTTTCAAGCAAAGGAATAACTAAAACCCTGTCTTCTTCCTTAGGGAACTCCTCTCTTCTCATTCGCAAAACAAAGTCTTCGTACTGATCCTCAATGTTTGCATAAAGAACAGACCCGGCTGTCATTGTGAAAACGACAATCATAATCAAAAACTTGTGTACACGACCTGTTGTCTGTGCTAATTTGGCCATATTATGAAACGAAAAACAATTCTGCATCTGCATATTTCACTTGCTGGTCTGTGTTTACCTTTTTTAATAGTGTACCTCATTACAGGAATACTCTACACCTTCGGCATCAAGGGAGACTTTGTCAGCAGCAAAGAGACTGTTTCCATTACCCAGAAATTCTCATTGGATCAGGAGTCCATCCAACGGGAATTTACAAAAATTCTTGAGGAAAAAAAGGTAAAAATCCCAACGGGAGATATTACTGTAAGAAAGGCGGGCACCTCCTGGCAGGCTATCTGGAACGGCTCAGATTGTGAACACATACTGGAACCAGCCTCAGAAGATAATAACTACAAGCTTACCCTTAAACATGCCAACTGGCACAGAAATCTGGTACAGCTTCACAAGGCTAAAGGTGGGATGGTCTTTAAAATCTTTGCCGCTTTGATGACTCTTTTTGTACTGAGCCTTTTTAGTTTGGGGTTATGTCTGAGTCTACAGTCAAAGGTAATGCGCAATGAGATTGGATTCAGTATACTTCTAGGTACAGCCCTTCTGATTGCAGCTTTGATGTTAAGCTAAGGCTATTTTCCAAGGCTTTCAAAATAGGTGCTGCACTCATCCACATTGGTGAACTGTTTCAACTCGGAATCAATCCCAAGTGTCTCCAGTATATTTTGAATTCCAGGCTGAACTCCTAAAAAACAAAGATCTCCACCCTTTGCCCTGGCCTTTTGACAATTTGCCCACAAAACACCAATCGCAATCGAAAACACAACATCAAGAAGGCTTAAATCAATTACAATATTACATACTCCCTGCTGAAATTCTCTATTGATAGCCGCTTCCAGATCAGGCACATTGGCATGGTCAATACGACCCAGAATTTTAATGATTGTGACATTGTTTTTGCGTTCCATGGTTGTCTCTAACATCCTGACCAAGCCTTTCTTGGGATTTCACCTTTGTCATGGTATCATCATTGTATGGAACAAGTAATATTTACAGTTGTGATTTTTTCCACCTGCTTTTTTCTTTGTGCCTTAGGTTTGTTACTGTCAGGAAAACCCTTAAAAAAATCCTGTGGTAAAATCCCCGGTGATTTAAATGATGATATTTCTGATTGCCTCTGTGAAAGTACAGGCCGTCAGGATGCCTGCTCAGGACTTCAGGAAGAAGATATAGTAGCGGCTCTTCAGCGGGTCAAAGAATCCAGATAACTCAACACTTCACACAGATTCCCGTCTTTTTTTTCTGTGTCTGCCCCGTAGATTGTGAAACTGTCCCCATGGGCAATGATTCTAGTTTTTGATTGTATATCCAGGGTAATACCCAGGCGTTGACAGGCATTTTTTACGGGTTTTGATTCTCCTTCAAGACAGATGCTGACTGCTTTGGTAGTTTTGGTAACTATGCCTTGAGTAAATACCCTGTCAAGAATCCCCTTTTCCTGCAATTCTTCGGGATACCCATGTTCACATACCCCATCAGTCAAAACCCAGATTCTGTCACAGGAACCCAAGGCCAGCTCCAGATCATGGGTACTCAAAAGAAAAAGCACCTTCTGGGTACGGCTTAGAGTCCTCACTAGCTGCATAAGCCTTTGTTTATGTAAAACATCCAAAAAGGCAGAAGGTTCATCCAGAAATACCACGGACACACTCTGGGCCAGAGCACGGGCAATCATCACCCTTTGCCTCTCCCCATCACTGAGTTGAACTACCGGCCTGTCTAAAAACTCCTGCAAATCACAATCTACAATTACCTGATCCAAAACCTGCCTGTCCACTAAACCCAATCTTCCCAGCCAGTCCGTAAAATTGTGTCGCGACCAGCACAACAATTCCATAACTGTGAGACGGTTGGGAAAACTGCCCCTGGTGGGCACCAGAGAAAAAATCCTGGCCCGTTCCTTAAGGCTTAGTTCATCAAGCAGACTATCTCCATACCAGACTTCTCCACCCAGGGCAGGCATTAACCCGCACAGAGTCCGAAACAGGGTAGATTTTCCTGCTCCATTTGGGCCAAGAATTCCAATCACTTCAGCCGGATTGGTTTCAAGAGAAAAGGATTTCAACAGGACTTTCTGACCCAGTGAGGTATTGTAACCCGTACTGAGATTTTTAAGCCGTAGCTTCATTTTGTCCCTTAAGCAGTAGATAAATCACGGCAGGAGCACCCATCACTGCCATCATGGAATTTAGGGGTAGAATCTGACCCGACTGGGGAAGCTGTGAAAAAACATCGGCCACAAGAGCCATACACGCGCCTAACAAAGCACTTGCCGGAATCAGATAACGATGATCCTCGGTCGCAAAAATGGCTCTGGCTGCATGGGGCACTGCCAGACCTAAAAAAGCAATCGGGCCACAGAATGCCGTGCAGACAGAAGCTAAAGCGGAAGACAGAACAATCATAACAATTCGGATTCGTCGTACTCTTACACCCATACTTAAAGCCATATCCTCACCCAAAAGCATCAGATTCATGGGTTTTGCCATTACTGGCAAGGGCAGAAGGCATAAAATCACAACAGCTAAAATCCAGAGTAAATGTTCCCTGCCAGTCGCCGAAAATGTTCCAAAAGACCAGATCAAAAAGGATCGTAGAGCATTGTCTTCACTAAAATAGACCAAAACCCCTACCAGGCCACCTGCTATATACCCAAGCATCAGCCCCACGATCAAGAGGCTTGCCCCCTTAACACGGGTGGAAAACATAAGTACCAGAATCAAACTACAGATGCCTCCAAAAAGAGCTGAAAAAATCAGTCCTGCAAACCCTGTATTCTGAACCACCAGAATCCATAATGCCACTCCCAGAGTAGCTCCAGAACTTACGCCTAATTCATA
>JACFNL010000111.1 GCA_019454875.1 Candidatus Cloacimonadota bacterium
TTATCAACTCAAGACTTCTGATTTCCTGTTCCGTACTCAGCCCATATCCACTTTTAATTTCCACCGTAGTAGTTCCATGGGCCAGCATTCGTCTTAAACGAGCCTCACTCTCAGACAAAATTTGCTCATCCGAAGCCTTGGCAAAAGCCTTTCTGGAATTCAGGATCCCCCCGCCTTCTTTCAAAATCTCCATGTAGGGCTTACCGGCAATCCTTTGATGAAATTCCTTTTCCCTGGTTCCGGCAAACAGGGCATGGGTATGGGCATCGACAAACCCAGGCATCACTACCCGACCCAAAGCATCCACAATTTTGTCTTCAGGCACCTGCTTTAACTTTTCCTTCAATGAATAAGTTGTGCCCACAGCATAAATCTCATCATCCTTGATAATCAGGGCCCCGTTAGGAATCACTTCCAGTTCTCTTAGGGCATTGCCCCTTCTAGGCTTACGGCTGCCCTGAGAATCCAGGGTAATCAGCTGGGATATATTAATAATTGCTGAAAATGACATGATTTATTCCTTGGCTTTTAAGAGGATTTTTTTCCTGCAAATAGTTTAGCATAGGTTGATGGTTGAATTTGATGGTGTGAACTTTGGGCTTTTTGTTCTGATCTGGCTGGTTCAGGTTATTATCTATCCCTCATTTCACAAAATAGACAACTCCTGTTTTGTAGACTGGCATTCCCAGTACACCAAATCAATTTCCTTTTTTGTGGTTCCCCTGATGACTGCTCAAATCATTCTTGCCATTATGCTTGGCCTAAAATCTGGTTTCAATTTTTGGCTCAATACTCAGATCTGTCTTATCGCTGTCATTTGGCTTGCGACATTTGCCGGAGCTGTACCCTGTCATAAAATCCTGTTCTCGGGTAAAGATTTCGCGGTTATCAATCGCCTGATTCGGATCAACTGGATTCGTACCATACTCTGGACAATCGTGAGTCTGATTGATTTGTTCTAATGAATTGCCTGCAAATAAGAAACCTTTAAATTTTCCACCCCGTCTTTGTATTGCCGATAACCACGGGCCAAAAGGAATTTTTGGGTGCGGAATTCAGCACGAAACCGTTCGTATGTCAAAGGAGATAAAACCAGATTGATCATGCCAAATTCGTCTTCCAGGGTCAAAAAGGCAAATCCTTTGGCTGTAGGTGGTCTTTGACGGGTAATTACCATGCCAGCGATCTGGGCCATAGCCCCGGAAGGGATTGTTTTAAGGGAACGGGAATCCATAACCCGTACCCGTAGCTGTTTGCGTAAAAGCTCCATAGGGTGATGTCTGGAACCAACTCCCATCACAGAATATTCCTCTGCCATCATCTCCCAGTCGCTTTGCTTTTTTAAGACCGGAGTATTGATTTTCTGCCTCAGAGCCGCAGCATTTTTGGGATTTTCCTTGTCTCGTTTATGCCAGGCCCAAAGTTCCCATAAAAGTTCTCGTCTAGGTATACCCAAAAAGTCCATGGCACCACAGCGAATCAACTTCTCAGCCTTATCTGCATGCATTGGGATTCTGGATAAAAAATTCTGTAAATCTTTCCAGGGGCCCATGTTTTTTTCTTTCACGATCAAAGAGGCTAGCTCCGTGGAAATGCCCTCAACCTGTGTCAGTCCCAGTCGAATGCCTAGATTTGTCATTGGAGAAACGACAGTCGTTAAAACCTCTGAATCCTGAATAGAGGGAGGATAAAACAAAATACCCCGTCCTTTCGCATCCTGAATCAAAACATCGGAACTGTAAAAACCCATAGGCTGATTGTTAAGCAGTGCTGCCACATAATGGGCCGGGTAATAACTGCGAAACCAGGCAGACAGGTAGGTGATATTGGCAAATGCCAAAGCATGAGATTTACAAAATCCATACAGGGCAAACCCTTCCAGAGTTTTAAAAATGCGTTCTATCGTCTCTGAATCCAGTCCATTCTCAGTGGCACCTTTGACAAATTCATCATAAAGGGACTGCATTTCCTTGCGGGAGCGTTTGCGGCTCATGGCCTTTCTTAACCTCTCTGCCTGTCCTGGGCTAAAATTTGCCACTACAATTGCCACTTTAAGCACCTGTTCCTGAAACAGGATCACCCCTAGAGTCTCTGAAAGTACTGGCTCCAAAAGAGGATGCATATAAACCACCTCTTCCCGACCCTGCTTTCGTTCAATATAAGGATTTACCATATTGCCCTGCAAAGGGCCTGGGCGAATGATCGCCACCTGTATCCCTAATTCAGAAAAGTTTTTGGGCCTGGTACGGGGCAGGCTTTGCATCTGTGCCCTGGATTCAACCTGAAATAGCCCTACTGTATCTGCCTCACAAATCTGTTCGTACACAAAAGGATCTTCTCGAGAAATATTCAAAAGATCCAAAGCTTCACCTGATTCAAGCTCCACCATTCTTTTTACATCCCCCAAAACAGAAAGCATCCTCAGACCTAAAATATCAATTTTAATCAGGCCCGCATCCTCAACCATGTCCTTATCCCATTGGCAAACGACCCTTTTTTCCATAGAAGCTGGCTCTAATGGAACGATTTCCCATAGGGGGCGGGAAGTTACAAGCATACCTCCTACATGAATCGATAAATGCCTTGGAACATCCTGGATTTCATGAAGAATACGAAGAAATGGTTCCCAATAAGGGGATGCATACCACTCCTTGAGGCTTTTAATGGAAAAAATCTCATCAAAGGAGCGGCGAAATGAATAACCGCCACACATTTTTGCCATCAAATCCAAAACCTCTTCGGGCATTTCAAAAACCTTGCCCACCTCACGAATCGCCATCCTGGCCTGAAAGGTCACAAAGGTAGAAACCATAGCTACATGATCGGCCCCATATTTCTGGTATACATATTGAATCACGGTTTCCCGATCTGGTCTTTGTGTTCCTGGGGTTGAGGCAAAATCCAGATCAATGTCTGGGGCCGAGGTCGTTTCTTCATTAAGAAACCGTCCAAACAGAAGATTGTATTTTAATGGGTCCACCGGCATGATACCCAAAATATAGGCCACCATAGAATTTGCTGCCGAACCCCTGCCCTGACATAAAATCCCCTGCTCTTTGGCATAAGACACCAGATCCCATACCACTAAAAAATAGCCACTGAGATTCTTTTTACAGATCAGTAAAAGCTCTTCCTCCAGCCTTTGAATCACATCCCCGGTAATGTCTGGGTAATAACGGGGTAGATTCTGAAGACACAATTCGCGTAAATACTCATCATGGCTCTGTTGCGATGGTGTTTTAAAGTCTGGTATTCGTACATTTTCAAAGTTAAGTTTCACCTGACAACAAGAAGCCAGATTTTGGGCATTCACAAAATAATCCGGTAGGATTTTTTGCAATTCCTTTTGAGATTTCAGGCATCGTTCCTGATTCAGAGGACGAATGTCCTGGGATTGTTCCAAGGTTTTATGCTCCCGAATACAGGCTAAAACCTCAAGCACCTGAGCCCGGCCTCGGGTGGCGTATAGTGGCTGATTGCTGGGAATCAAGAGTACCCCTGATTCTTCTGCAAATTGAGATAAAAGCGTATTGGCCTGATTTTCATTTTCTTCAAAATGCGATGTATAAAGAATAAAGGATCGTTTCTGACCAAAAAGCTGAACCCAAAAGTTCAGATTGTCCCTTAACTTCAAAACCTTCTTATTTCTGGCATATCCCCAGGCATGGCTTTCCCGATCTGCAAGCAAAACAAAGAGGCCCTCTATATGCTCCTGCAACAAACGAACAGAAATTCTGGATTCTTTAGGGGGACTTTGGCGGGCGGCCCTGGTCAGTAGGTGGCACAAATTGGTGTATCCAATACGGTTCTCACACAAAACCAGAATGGAATCCTCATCCTCGAAGATAAGCTGGGCACCAACAATCCCATGAATTCCCCTCTTTTGGCATTGATTCAGAAAAGGAACAATTCCATAAAGGCCCATTCTATCTGTTAGTGCTAAAGAACAAATACCCAGTTCTGCGGCTTCATCTACCAGATCTTCAGGGCTGGAAGCTCCTCTTAAAAAAGAAAACCAGCTTTTAGATGCAAGTTCAGCAAAGGACATGACAAACCTTCATCCAACCTGGCGAAACCAGCTTGAACCCATATTGTCACGAAACACCTTCAAAACCGCCCCATTTTTTAATTGCAGGCGATAGTAGGAACGATCCACAGGGCATTGAGTCCACCAGTCCTCACAAACATTCCAGACCTGCAATACCCTATCCACCCAATACGCACGATGATTCACCATAAGCGACAAAGGTTTGCCCTCTTCATCCTCTTTAATCTGAATGGGTTTAGGAACACAAAGTGATCTGGTGTTTTTTTTTGAATCCAAAGACCTTAAAAAGGCCCTGCGTTCCGGGATGCGATGTCCAGGTACAGAAGATATAACCTCCCATAGCTGATAACCCCTTGTCTGTAGCCTGTAAAAGAGATTCTGTAAATTTGTGGCATTCCGGCATGGTCTGTAAAAATTTTTTAGACTGGATTGCTGGAACTGCCAGGGTGTCAGCTTCAAAAGCTCGATTTCAAAAAAAGCAATCGCATCCTCAAACTGTATCTTTTCAAAATGCAAATGAAACAAACGCTCACAGCTATCCAGATCCCGAGTCAGGGTAGGTAAAACAAGATTGAGTTTGATCAAGGACTGGTTTTCAAGGAAAAAACGGACTTCGATTTCAAAAAAGCCTAACCCTTCTTCTGACAGCTCAAGGCAAAGCTTCTGAATGCCTAATGTCAGCCGTTTAAAAATCCAGCTTCTCGGCTGCAAAGCCGTCTCCATGGATTCACGAAGAACCGCTCTTTTTTTATCCTGGGCAATGGGTATCCCAATACCAGCACCACCTAAAGATGCCTGGTGTAAAACATGCCCCTCCATCCCAAACTGAGAAACCAGATCCTGTCTTGTGATTTGTGCCAGATCTCCTAAAGTAGAAATTCCAAGTACCTTAAGCCGACCCAGAGTTTTAGGACTTAGAGGGCAAATATCCACAGGTTGTCGGGACATGAGCTGAAGCTCCCGTTGTTGCGAAATAACGGTCACACAGAATGCCTTGGATTCAAGGGCCGCCAGTCTTGCCGGCAAAGGCTTGTTAGCCAAAGACAAAGATGCCATAAGCCTGGTTTTATGGCAGATTTTCTGAAGTAATTTGGCCCCCGTCTTTTTTGCCTCCTCTTTTGAAATGCCGGAATGAAGCCAGTCCAGCTCCAGAAGAAACAATCCTGCTTCCACCTCCTGCCAGCGAGGAGAACAGGCATTTAAAAAAACCTTCACCTCATCCAGTACCTTCTGGTAAACCAGGGAATCCTGTATAAAAAGCTGTAAATCCGGGCTTTGAATTTTAGCCCGTAATACACTCATGCCAGCTCTAACCCCTTCTGCTTCGGCCTTTTGACAAACCTCAAGAATTTGACCTGATTCCAAATCCGTACAAAGCCCCATAGAAAAATCCGGCAAAGAAAAAGAACGATTCTGCGCATCAAGAAGGGCCTGACGAATATCTTTAGGCAAAACAGCCTGAAGACGAATACAAGGAATCCAAAGGGCGGCAATCATGGGTTACACCTTCCTTAAAAGACCCGTCATTACTCCAATAATTTCTACATCTCCCTCTATCAATATAGGTTCCATTTCAGGGTTTTCCGGTTGTAATCTGGTTTTTTTTCCCTCACGAAAATATCGCTTCAGGGTCATTTTTCCTTCCAGAGCAGCCACAACAATCTGTCCATTTCTGGCCACAGGAGTTCGTTCAATAAAAACAATATCTCCGGGTACAATTCCGGCCCCAATCATGGATTCCCCTTTAACACTAAGGGCAAACCCATCCCCCCCGCTTTTCAAAAAAATCTGGGGAAATAAAATTTCTTCCTGCATTTCGTAGGTTTCAATCATAGGCCCAGCATGGACAACCCCTAAAACCTCAATTCTGGCTGGAGGAGATGCTTTGGACTCAAGCAATACAATTCCCCGCCTCTGATGCGAATCAATCTCAATCAGTCCTTTTTTTTGCAGGGCTTTTAAATGCTGAATCACCGTGGAGTTTGCGTTATAACCAAAGGCTTTCTGGATCTCGACCGTGTTAGGCATAACACCAGTCTTTTGCCATTTCTCACATAAATAACGATAGATTTTTTTTTGGATTTCGGTCAGGTTCATACTCTCATGATATACGAGAATATACCGAGAATCAAGGGGGGCGAAGTTCAGAATTGTGGATCGGGGTTTAGCGTGATATGCACGCAATTCATTGGAAGAATACCTTAGAATCTGCAAAGAAAGGGGAATTTCTCCACACAAAGAGTATTCAGGGAAATTCAACTTGAGAATCCCACCTGAACTCCACAGCAAAATAGCTGTTTTGGCGGCTTCCGAGGACAAAAGCTTGAACCAGTGGGTTGCTGAAAAGCTTGAGAAATCCTTGGCGATGTAGGTTTTTTTTGATGGATGGGCTAAAGCCTCTACTACCTGTTTAATTTTTTGGACAATTCTTCAATACGACTTTTTTCAAGTCCGGTTGCCGTGATGATCGTATCTATAGGCAGATTCATGGAAAGCATCTGAAAGGCCACTGTTTCCGAATCGAGATCTGATCGCGCATGATCATTTCCTTACTCAAGGCTCTTTGCCTTAAGTCAGCATCCGTAACCAGTGCCTTTTTGGCTTCATCAATAGCCATGACAAGCTCCTTTTCTTCGATCATTCACACCTGAAGGCCGATTTTTTGGGCAATTTTTGTGGCAAGCAGTCTGAAATCCTTCCTTGAGTCCGCCACAGCATTGGCATGGGCACCAATGGCTCCATCGGCAGAAGTAAGGTTAAAAATAGGTTTTCTGTACTCCTGTCCCATGGGTATCAGACTGCGGTAATGTTTGATCATGGAAAGACAATAGGGATCACTCTCTGGTGTCAAACCGGCATCCTCTACCGTTTTTTGATCAAGTACCATTGCACGATACAGTCCTGGAATCCGCAGCACCCATTTATCGTAGGCTTTGATGGGTCTATCCAGACGCACTCCATACTGCTGACATAAATACCCGATTGGCTTCATTTGACCATCAGGCAGCCTAAAGTCTGGATAATTTTTGGCTTCTTTACTGCTTTTCCAGTTACTAACACGGTTTGTCCAACTATTCCGCCAGTCTCCTAAAGTTGGACCAAGGTTTTTTAATCCCTGCAGTGAAAACAAATCAGCACCAAGCGGGATAGCAACATAGTCAGTAGCCAGTAACACGGATCGATTGATAGCCCCAAGATTGGGACCAACATCCACAAGAATAATATCGGCCTTCACTTCCTCCGCACCCATTTGCATAACCTGCCAGAAAGCTGTGAGAATACGCATGTGGCGATACCGCCCTTTATCGTCATTACTTTTGGGCCAGCTTTCAGACAGGGTATCTTCAAAATCAGACAGGGCTACATCCCCAGGAAGCAGATACAGATTATGGTCGATGTTTTGCAAAACAGGATTGACAAGATCCCCAACATTCATCAGAGGCTGTACACACTGATATACTGTTGAACCCGATTCTGGCCCGTTCCAAATATTCTCTATCTGATCTTCACTTAAAAATGCGGCAGTCAGGTTGGCCTGTGGATCCAGATCTGCAATAACTACACGCTTATTAAGACTGGCAAACATCCAGGCCAGGTGGTAAATCAGGGAAGTCTTACCAACCCCACCTTTATTATTAAAAAATGTCAGAACTGGGGCACTCATATTCGCGCCTTCAAAATACAAACCACTGCCGTTTGACTGGTTTGAAACAATAGCGGCGGATTTCCATTTTTTTCCATTTCTCGCTTAGCCACCGCAATACCTCGACCAAATGCCTGAACAAAACCGAATGTCTTCAAGACATCTGCCACATTGGGATTGCGGTAGTCCGTTATTCCAGGTTGACCAAAGTTTTCAGTGGTGACATTACCATAAGGTCCACCAGGGCTATTAATTTCAATGCGGTCATTAAACCAGTAAAAGCGTACCGGGGCATTAGTGCCTTCATAAGTTCTATGAAGAACTGCATTGTAAAGGATTTGTTGCACAGCCACGGCTGGATAAGAAAATGCAAACTGATGTTTCGATTGTGTCGCAATATCTACTGCTGTACGATTATGTGCCTTAAATTTTTCATCCATCCTGCGAAGCATCCCCGCAATGTTTCCTCCAATATTTTCTTCATCAATGATCTCATCTGCCAATTCGGACCCATCTATACGCAAAAATTGAATACAGAAGCCAGGTAGATGATCCTGAGGACTTTTACCAATGGACAAAAGCCCTAAAACTGTTGGGGTTGTATCTTCGGGAGAAACAATCATTCGGCATGAAGCCAACCACTCTTCATAACTGCGTCCGTTCTCTAAAAGGACATCCTCAGCAAATGCGCTTGGCAGGTACTCAGCCTCAAAAACAACTCTGGAAAGATCATCTATCTTAGAAGTTGGTACAGGGTAAATATCAAAAGGCAGGTTTTTGTATCTCCGTTTTTCATTGAGTATCCGCTCTTCCTGGGCATTTGCAATACTACGGCGGGGGCCAGTCCTGACCCATATGCGCCCATCATATTTTACTGGGGGCATATCGGAAGGCATGACAGTTACCACTACCATCTCAACCCCTTTTAGTACGCGCTTCTCAACACTCAGCACCGGTAGTGGCAAAATATTTCCATCAGTCTTCATGTCGGCAATGGAACGCAGAAGTTCATCGGTAATCTCAAGTCCTGATGGTTCTCCATTGTCCTTAACACCAATAAACAAAACCCCTGGGCAATTATGACCTGACAAGTCATTGGTAAAAGCACAAACGGCTTGCCGTGCTTTCTTCGGCGCATCTCCCTTAAAAGACTCTTTCCGCTCTGCACGATCTGACTCGGGGTCATTTAGCAGTTCCAACAATGCCTCATCACTCAGTCTTTGCATTTTCCAACTCCCTCTCCAAATGGTAACACAGGATTAGATCGCAGACTTCCCCCTGAGTAACAATTTAGTAAATCCAGATACCATGACCCCCTCGCACCTATCTGAATTGGCCAGAACCTCAAAGGTTGCCTCCCCTTCCAAGCTTTCAGACTCAACTCAATTCAGATTCTTAATTATGATAAACTATACCCATGAAAAAGATTCCCATCGGCCACAGTGATTTTAAAAGGATTCGCTCCACTCCTGAGCTTTTGTATGTAGATAAAACCGATCTGATTTCCGAATTTGTAGAAGACCCTTGTATGGTTCTTTTAATCACCCGTCCCCGCCGTTTTGGAAAAACCTTAAACCTTTCCACCCTCAGGTACTTTTTTGATCGGGAAAATGCCGAAGAAAACCGTAGACTTTTTGATGGTCTCAGGGTTTCTGAAAATGAAAAGGCCATGGCTTTACAGGGCACTCGTCCAGTCATCTACTTATCATTTAAAGATTGTAAGGAAAGAAGCTTTAGAGAGCAGTGTATAAAAATTCGACACGCCTTATCTCAAATGGCACTTCAAATACCAAATGGGCCAGAATCGTCCTTACAGCCTGTGGAGTGGGAATTGATTCGGGGGGTACAGAACATGACCCTGGAGCCTACTGAGCTCTCTAACTCATTGTACATAATATCCAAATATTACCAGAATACCTTCAAAGTAAACCCGCTCATTTTAATTGATGAATTCGATGTCCCTCTGCAATCCGCCTGGGGTGAAGGCTATTGGGATGAGGCCATAACATTTTTCAGAAACTTCTTCAGCTCTAGTTTTAAAGACAACCCCTATTTATGGCGCGGAGTCATTACCGGCTGCCTTCGGGTTGCCAGAGAAAGCATGTTTACTGGCATGAATAATCTGGAAGTCTCCTCCATATCTTCCAATCATTATTCCAGACATTTTGGTTTTACAGTACCAGAGGTCAAGCAGTTGATCGAGGACTATAACCTTTCTGCAATCGAGACAAAAATTGAGTCCTGGTACAACGGTTACATGTTTGGTGAAACCACCCTTTATAATCCCTGGTCCATTCTAAACCTTCTA
>JACFNL010000112.1 GCA_019454875.1 Candidatus Cloacimonadota bacterium
TGGCTCGACTGTTAGGACATGCATGTGTTCTTTGTTATACGGAATCAACTATCCTTTTATGTGATCCCTGGCTCAAGGATACCCATCTTGATGGGTTAGTGCGCAGGTTTCCCGATCCGGGCCCCTTGGACTTCACTATCCCAAAACCCAGTGCCTTATTGTTTTCTCATCATCACTGGGATCATATCCATATTCCAACCTTATTGGAAATGGATAGGGACATTCCGGTGTATTACCCGGAAAATCCCCGTATGACACAGATATTTGACAGGCTTGGTTTTGTAAATCAGTTTGTTATCGAGCATTGGCAGCCTTTTTCTGTGGGTAATATCAAAATCTGGCCCACTGCATCCCATGTGCCTTTTGGAGAGTGTGGCTTTTACTTGGAATCGGAAGGCCATGGTTTATTGAATCTGGTGGATTCTGTTTTTAAGTTGGAAGATATACTGAAGCTGAATCAGATAGCGGATGGCAGAATCAGGGTATGTCTTGTACCGTATCAGAGTTATGATGAAATGGGTATTTTACTTGGAAAGCCCAATTCTTTAAACCGCCATGCTCTCTGTGTTGAAAATGCCAGAGTTATCACACACCTCGATTGTGAACTGATTATTCCAGCAGCGGACGGATTGTATTATCCCGGCAATCAATTTATGAATCAACTGGGATTTTTTTCTACTCCCTTTGACTTTATTGACTGTCTGTATGAAGAGAATTTTCAGAAGAAAGCCATGATAGGTATGCCTTTGGATGAACTGATACTGCATCAACCCAAAGTACAGGTGAAACGAACCCTACCTCTTTCGATTGAGGATATTTTAAGTCTTTATGAGGAGTCCCGCTCTTTTGTTGAAGGTGTGCAACTACCGGATCTGGATCAGACAACACCAGTAGAGGATTCAATAAAAGGGGTATGGAGCGCGATTTTTGATGAGTATTTTCTTTGCGGTTTAGACAGGTTTCCTAAGGAATACCTTGAGGAGTTTCAAAGATTAGGCGCACGGTTTGATCTGATTGTATTGCCAGATTTTAATGGATACCAGTTCGATTTTATACAGGGTACAGTCAAGATTTTACAACCAATGGAGCCAGGAAATGCCCAGCTCAGAATCCGGGCTGAAGATTTGATGTGGCTTCTGGAGTCCAAAACCCTGGTGAACATTCTGATGCAGTCGGATCGAATGCGACTAAGTGGCGATACCACGGAACTGGCCTACCGGGCCCTGGACATGCTGGCAGCCAATGGCCTTTTAGATGAGGACAGGATATCGGACTATATAGGTTCTTATGAGGCTATGGCCTGAGGCTTTTTCTTGCGGGTAAGTATCCAACCACTGATTAAGGCAATGGAGGATTCTACAACTACAAACAGCCAGAACCAGTGGGTTCCGCCGCTGCCAAATCCATAACTGTGAAGCCCGGCTCCAATGATGTAATTGACCCCATACCAGGTCATAATCACCAGGATGTAGCAGATCAGGCTCCAGAGAACAACTCCAAGCTCCCTGATTTTCCCGGCTTTTCTGGCATGTAAAACAGCCATATAACCAAGAAATGTAATCAAAGACCAGGTTTCTTTGGGGTCCCAGCCCCAGAATCGACCCCAGCTTTCATTGGCCCAGACACCACCAAGAATCAATCCGGCAACCAAAAGGACGCTACCGACATAAATTGAATTCAAAAGCAGTTTAAAGGTGGATTTAATCGTTTGTGGACTACGGGAAGTCATACTCATGATGATATAGATATGAGCCAGTACAGCAGCCAGGGTATAGGCTCCGTAGCTTGCCACAATCGTCATCACATGAATGATGAGCCAGTAATTGGATCTCAATACAGCTTCCAGTACACCAAGTGAAGAATTCATTGGCAAAAGGTCTGCCATCACCAGGGTCAGACAACCACATAGGGAAGCAGATAGGTGGTAAATACTATCAAATCGCCTCCACTGGGTGATCAAAAATATCAGGGCAGCGGCCCAGGCCATAAACACAACCGATTCGTACATATTACTTACAGGAGGGCGATCCAGAATATAGACCCTTAACCCTAAGGCATAGGTGTGTAACATAAAACCCACCCAGAAACAGGCTTGAGCCATTGTTTTTAACATGCTCTGGGTGGTGAATTGCAGGAAAAATCCTATTAACAATAAAGAGAATCCATAAAACAGGGCTGCCTTGCGGTAAGGCTTGAAGTCCAGATAAAAAACTTCCTGATCAAATTGGGATATCTGTTTGGGGCTGGGGTTCCATTTTCCACTCAGTGAAGAAGAAAACTCATTGGTTCCCTCAAGCATCAGTTCTGGGGTTTTTTCGTTATAACCTCTGGCAATTTTAACAAAAGAGGAAACCAGTTTCATTTGCTCCTGATCCTGCCTGACCTCAAGGCTGGAAAGGGGCAAAAATTTTGCAGGGTCAGTTTTGTCAGGGATAATTGCTAGAAGTTCGCCTGACATGATTCCTGAGATTAAATGCAGGCTATGTTCCACCTTGCGCACAGCCTCGTCCCTAGGGCTAAGTTTTTCCTTGCGGTTTCCCTTCTCACGAACCTGATCAAAAAGTGAGCTGAGGTTAGGCTGTTTCAGAAATTGCTGGAAGTTAAAGTACTTCTCTTTCACGGGGAAACCAAACTCTGTTTTTAACTCTGCATTATCTAGCCGGATAAAATTATGCAGGGTAACCTTGTCCGGGTTATCAAGCAGCATCAACAGAAATTCGATTCCCGTCATTGTGAAGGGGTTTTCCCTGCCCGTAATCTCGTAGGCACTTTCCCTGGCAAAAGTATTTAAGGGCTTGATTCGTCCCTGATCCAGGATTGGATATCTCTTAATAGTGTCCATCACGGACTGAGCCTGTGGGCAGGACAAAAAAAACAGTGCACTTAACAGGACTATCAGACTGCGCATGACTCCTCCGAGGGGTCTGTATTCTGGGTTCTTTTGGGACTCATCCAGAACATGAGGCAAATTCCAAAAATCATCACTATGGAACCAAGATAAATCAGTGGGGTACCTGGATCATAACCTACCTGTAGTCGAGAAATCTCTCTACCGTCATCCAGGATTTCAAAATCGGCCTGATAAAATTTCCAGTTTCTGTGAATCAGAATATGATTCATTTTGATGGTTTTATCAAACTGAGAAGGGCTAGAACCTGGGTCGGTCACAGTAACATCACTTTCATAAGACATGGCTCTAGTGGTTCCTGGGTAATCAATTTTTCTAAAGTCGTTTAAGGTTACGGAAAATGGCAGATATAACAATCTTGGACCATAGGTCACTGTGATGGGCAAATCACCAATCAGGGTTGGAATCTCGTCCCCATACTGGATCAGATACTCAACTCCCTTGTCCGAACCGGGTTCAAGCAACTCAAAACGAACCGCAGGTCTAACACTTTTTAACCCTGGGGTTTTAGTAAGCATGCGAATGCTTTTTTCAGGTCTGGCCTGTTCAATGGCTTCCTCAAGGGTAAATTGAAAATCCATCCAACCTGTAGGTATTGCCTGACCAATCTGTAACTCGCCCGTATTTATTCCCGAGCGGGACTGGGAGACAAAATACCACTTTCCATCCGAGAGGATCACTTTAAGGGCAGCTCGTTTTGATACGGGTTCTGCATCCAAAAGTTCAAAACTATAGTCGGTAATGGTTTCCCGAGAGCTTTTAAAATCAGGAATTCTCTGAAATCTCAGGATGATATCTTCTTTTTGTTCCTTAGTGGTTATTTTGACCCGAACAGCAGGATTAACAAACCTTTCTTCAGGGTCGTTCATCAGGACATTTTGCTGTACCGTAGCAAAAGGATAGTAGTCCATAAACTCGATTCTGCTTCCATCTGCGAGTAGAACCGCATCCTTTTGCAGATCTCTGATGGAAATTCTGGCAAGGGGTTCACTGGTATCCTGCTTACGGATGATAAGGGTACCCATGGATTCACTGGGAACGGTAAAGCTCTGGGCTAATTCTTCAGCTTCGAGTTTTTCAAGGGAAATGGTGGCTACTCCAAGATTCAGTACAGCAGGGTTTGTTACCTTGGGGTTGTGCAGGGACAGCCATTGATCCTTCATCTGGGACATGGAGCCCGTAAGAGAAAATCGCACTGCTGGCATATTGCGGATACCAATTTTGGATTCCGTGTATCTATATCCGTCCTCTGAGTGGGCCGACACTTTTAGAATACGAATCCGTTCCTGAGAGGAAGCTAGTGAAAAATTGAGAACCCTGTCTTTATCTTCATAGTGATCGGTGTCTAGTTCCAGAAGTTTTTGGCCCCTGCTAGTGACTTGAAGTATGGTTCCGTCCTGGACTATGGCATTACCCCTCTCCCCTTCAAACATGCTAAGCATGCCTTCCTGTCCCACCTGTCTGGTCCAGAATGCCCCAAGAAGAATGGTAAGGATGCCCACATGAGTAAAAACAAACCCGGTCTGATGCTTTTTAAAGGGATATCTTAGCCATGTTGCAAAAAAGATATTGATAAAAACCAGCATGAGCACCGAGTCAAACCAGGCGGTCTTATAGATCCAGAGATTGGCGTTTCTGGTTCCATGCTGGCCTTCAATCCAGGTGGCAACTGCCAGTAGTGCAGCCAAAAAAACTAAAGTGAAGATTGCCAGATTCAGCGAACCAAGCAAGCGTGTGATAGGATGGGCTTTACGCATACCTCATATTAGAACTTTCCTGATATTTGTCAAGCGGGATTGCATAGAAAGAACTAGTTGTTCCAATAAGTGTGGTGAGATTTGAAGGTGTTCATCATTTTGTGTCTAGGAATATTATTTGGATTTCCTCACCAGAAAAATGATGAAAACTCCAAGTTCCAAATATTAAGAAAATCCTTACTGGAAGAAAGAAAAGCCACCCAGATGGAACACCCGCTGACACGATTTCTTCTATCATTGCAGGAGGACTCGGCAAGGTTTATTGAGGATCGGGGCCATATTGCTTTGATGGATGGTATCGAAGTTTTGTTAAGAGATGGTCGAAGATTTGTATTGCTTGGAGTTAAATTGCATCCGAAGGCAAATATAGAAGATGTTTCAGGATTTAAGAAGCAGTTTCAGGACAAACTTGTCAGAATTCGGGTTGATAGACAGGTTTCACAGCATGCCATGATGTATCTTGGGTCCATTGATCTTGCGTCGGCAGGATTGGAAGCGGGGATTTATATGGTAAATGATGAGCAGGAGTTGACGGAGGCTATCATGAATGCTTACCGTCTTTCAGAGCAGTCGGCCCGCTCGGGTCTGCGAGGTGGTTGGAGCTGGTGAAGATTCTAGCCTGGATCCTGGTGTCATTTATCCTTCTGTTTCAGCCTGCACTGGCTTCTCAGCTCAATTTTTTACAGTCTGAGGAAACTTATGTGGAGCTTGAGGCGGAATTGGATGCCTCAGAAAAGGAGAAGCTTCTCCCTTTAATCCGTTCTACTGTATTCAAGCGCATATTGCAGCAGCCCTATCTTGAAACCTTGCATCAGATACCTGAGGAGGTCTGGTTAAGTTTTCAAAAGTATGAAAAACTGCTTCAATATCTTTTGGATACCCAGCTCCTTCAGGACTGGGACAAGGTACAGTATCAGATCGTCCGAGAAGCTCTGATGACGGCTTCCCGTGCACAAATCCAGTTGAAGGATAGAGATATTGTAAAGATTCTGGCATCCGGGCCGCTTCCGGCAGTGTTCTCTGACATTGAGTTTCGCAGTATAGTCTACCAGCTTCATGTCAAAAAAATATTGCTTCCCTGGGTGAAGGGGCTTGCTGATTATGAGGAATTAAAGCTCGAACCAAATTTAAAGGATTTGATGTCTTCCCCTGAATTTATGAAAGAATCCGGGGAGGTACAGTTATCCAAAGTGATGGAGGCATTGCAGGATCAGGGCGAAGAGGTTCTGTCCAAGGGAAGAAGGCTTAGGGATTTGAGGTGGTTTGAAATAGTAGCCAGTTCAGAATTTGGGGAAATTTTTCAAAACGAAGGCAGTTTAGGCAAAGTGTTTTATGAGTTGATAAAAAACAGTAAGCACATGACTGTTCTTAGGCAGGCGGGGCAGACGGATGCCTTGGAGCTTGCCCTGCACGGCTCCATACATAGCGGCAGGGACTGGATTAGGTCCACTGTATCTCGTTATATGTCTCTCTCGGATGAGTTCAGAAATCCTGATTCAAAATTTATGGATGAGTTTTTGGAGTCGCCTGTTATGGAATATCTGTTTTCCTGGAAATATGCCTATGAGGTGAAACAGCTCTTAAGGGGCAGTATTTTAGGGGCGGTGGTATCAAATCTCAGTTTGTTAAAAATACTGAACAGTCCGTCCATGGCGCGAAAATTCGAGATGGTTCAAAAGAGGATTTCGGAGGCTAGAGAGAAAAGGCTTCTTCAAGAGAAAAGGCAGAATTTGAGGGCATCAGAGAAAGATGAGTGTCTAAAGAATATGGACTTACTAATGAGTGCTCGATCCGGTTATAATCGGAAGTATCGTCAGGGTATTGATTTAAATTCCAGGGAAGGTCAAAACAGAATGCGTGGGTTCCTGCCAAAGGGTATTCCCGTTTGTCCCGCTCAGGGTGAATATAGAAACAGTGAGCGGGAATGGATCTATTGTACCTTGCACGGACCTGCCCGAATTCCAGACAGCCATGAATGAAACCATCACCGACATAGCCAAAAGATGGGGTGGTGCTGATCCAGCCATCAAACGGGAGCTGATTCGTGAGATTGTGCGTTCTGGCAGTAAAGAAGGGCTTCGGCTTTTAAATCAGATTGTAAGTAGAGACCGAGATGTTGAAATTCGGCAGGCAGCCAGAAAAGCTTATGAGACTCTGGAAAGATACTGTGAACAGTCTGAAGTATCTTACCAGGGCATGGATGAGGAACTGCTTCTGTCCATGGAAGATCAGATTTTTGCCTGGTTACAATCTGATGATCGTGAGCTTGAAATCAAGGCAATGCAGGAGGCTCAGGCCTGTAATTCGGCCAGAGTTCTGGAGTATCTGAGGGAGACATGGGATTATTGGCAGGATGAGAGAGTCCGAGCGACTCTGGTAAAAACCCTGGCCGTTTTGGGAGGGGTTGACGAAATCCCTCTGATTTACAGGTTTTTAGAGGATGAAAACCCCAGGGTGAGGGCCAATGCCATTGAAGCACTGGATCTGATGAATCATCCTAATGTCTATCCTGTTTTTGTACAGTGGCTCTCGGACTCAGATAACCGTGTCAAGGCAAACTGCCTCAAAGCCCTAAGAAAAATTGGTGGAGATTCTGTAAACAAAATTTTAGCCGACATGCTTCGTTCCGAATATACATCGTACAAGGAGTCAGCAATTTATGTGATTTCTCTCACCCCAAGTCGCCCTGGTTTGTCGCTTTTGAGGGATTTTCTTTATTCGGAGTACGATCCGGATCTATTAGAGCGGGCCTTATATGTTATTCAGGATTTTTCTGTCAGAGGGCTTAGAGAAGCGTCGGATGTCTTGATTGAATATGGAAATGGTTGGGAAGCTTTAGTTGAGGTGGAACAGACCCAGGCCCAGCCTAAGGTTTCTGTTAGCCGAAAGGCAGAACCGGCTCCAGCAAAAAGCGGCTTTGATCCTGAAATGCTTAAAAGTTCAGACAGGGATGTGGTCAGAGCAGGTTTACAGTGGGTTTTGGATCTGAAGCTGATACAGCAGGGGCCCCAGCTGGCCAGATTACTTACGGCATGGTCTGAAGATAGCCGGTTATTAAGTTTTATCATCAGGATAGTGGGAGAATTAGGGTTATCTGATTATGTTTCGATGATTCTTCCACATCTGAAATCTGAGGATGACAGGGTTAGGGCGAATGCGGTTGAGGCCATAGGTCTACTTCGTAAGGGTCGGGAATTTCTTGAACCGGCCCTTAAGGATCATAATAATCGAGTTCGGGCTAATGCAATTGTGGCCCTCAAGGATCTGCCCAAGTTTGCGGTGATGGAGGCAGTGTATCAGATGGTGGCTGACAGTGATCCTCTTTACAGGCGCAGTGCCCTGTATGCAATTCGTCATCTGAAAAATGAAATGGCATTGAGTGCATTGGAGCAGCTACTGTATGATGCAGACGATACTGTAAGAGCTCAGGCTCTTGAAGTTCTGAAACACTACGAGATCTGCGGAGTCCCTGGAGCAACCCATATATTAAAACAGCATGGGGACTCCCTGTACGAAACCAGGGACTGATACAAAGATACAAGGAATTTAATCATGTTGAGACATAAAACCAGAGAAGTCCGAATCGGCAGTATGGCGATTGGGGGAAATAATCCCGTGGCCGTGCAGTCCATGACTACCACGGATACCAAGGATCTAGAAGCCACCATGGCTGAGATTGTCAGACTTGAAGAGGCAGGATGTGAAATGATCCGGGTGGCTTTTCTGAATAAAAAGGCCTTTGAGGCTTTAAAGGAAGTCAAAAGGAGATCTCGGGTTCCCATTATTGTGGACATCCATTTTACTGCTGAGCTGGCTTTGGTGGCTATGGAGGCCGGAGCGGACAAAATCAGAATTAATCCAGGAAATGTAGGTGGGCTTGCCAAGCTAGACCCAATTTTACGAATGGCATCGGATAAGGGAGTGGCAATCCGTATTGGGGTGAATTCTGGTTCCGTGGAAGAGGAGCTTTTAGAAAAATATGGTTACCCCTGCCCCGATGCCATTGTTGAATCAGCATTAAGGACAGTGGAGTACTGTGAAAACAAAGGTTTTCACAATCTGGTTGTGTCTTTAAAAAGCTCCAATGTACAGACAACTCTTGAAAGTTACAGAAAGTTTGCCGCCCAATGTGATTTGCCCCTGCATGTGGGAATTACTGAAGCTGGGTTTGGACAGTATGCAGTGACAAAATCAGCGGTTGGGATAGGGGCGATTTTGCTTTCGGGACTTGGGGATACGATTCGGGCCTCTTTGACGGGAGATCCCGTTGAAGAAGTAAAAGCCTGTTATGACATACTTAAGGCTACCGGTGTCAGAGTAACCGGACCGGAACTGATTGCCTGTCCTACCTGCGGCCGTATTCAAATCGATCTTGAAAAGCTCGTTGGTGAAGTCAGTGAAAGAATCAAGGGTATGACAGAGCCAATCAAAATTTCTGTACTTGGCTGTCCTGTAAATGGCCCCGGAGAGGCAAGAGAAGCAGATATTGGTATTGCCGGGGGCAATGGCAAGGGTTGGGTATATAGAAATGGTAAGGTGCAGAGGACTGTTTTAGAGTCTGAACTGTTGGATGCACTGGAAGACGAAATCCGAATCTGGATGAAGGAACGCAAAGATGAACAAGCTGGAAATATCTAGAGAAGTTTTGGATGACACAGATCCACGCTTAAGACAGAAGTGTGTGGAATGGAGAGCTGATTCAGTGCCCGCATCCGAACTTAAACGGCTGCTTATGGAGATGAAGGAAACCATGAGGCAGGAGGGTGGGGTTGGATTAGCCGCACCTCAGGTTGGAGTGGGGCTTAGAGTCTTTGTTATGGAGGCTCAGGGCAATATGCGCTACGGGGAGATTTCCGATATTCCCTTTCAGGCATTTATTAACCCCAAAATAGAAAAATATGGAAAAAAAACCGGAAAATTTGAAGAGGGCTGTCTTTCCGTGAGGGATTGTCGTATCTCTATGATGAGACCTAAACATCTGGTGGCAACCTGGCTGGATGAAAATCTAAGACCTCGGCGCAAGAGATTAAAAGGTGTGGAGGCCAGAATTTTCCAGCACGAGTACGATCATTTGGATGGAATATTGATTAAAGACTATCTTCCGGAGGAATGGCAAAATTTAGTTTAAATTTTTCTTGACCATTGGAATTGTTAGGCGTATTATATGCATCCTCTCGGAAAGAGAGG
>JACFNL010000113.1 GCA_019454875.1 Candidatus Cloacimonadota bacterium
ATTATACAGGCATATGGGGTGTGGGGTCGCAAGAAATTTATGGGTAAGGAATATATGGGGATTGTTCGTACAACCCTGATTGTTAACCCAAACGGAGAAATTGTAAAACGCTATGATGAAGTAAAAACCAAAGGTCATGCTGATTTGGTTCTTAAAGATTTGCAGGAGTTAAAAAAAATGGGTCACTGAATGTATTTGTCCCGATCTTCAAATGGTACGGCAATGGCATGATTCAGTTTAGGCTCAAGATCACTGAGGTAGCTTGACATACGGTGTGCCATCAGTTCGTCAAACAGATTCTGATTTTTTAGCCCCATCCAGAAGGAAGTGGCCAGGGGATGTTTGGCAATATGTCCAGGCAGAAATGTATAGTAAGCATCCTTTAGCAGAATGGTTTCGTTACCAAAATGCCGAAATCTGTCCCGTCCGTAAATCAGTTCTATCGGTGGCACGGTAGGGATCGGGTCATTAGCATGAACCACACGGTGTAGAGGTATTTTTTCAGAAAATTTATCAATACCGGCCTGGTTTGTTACCTTGGGTTGCCCAAATGTGATGACCTGTACCACATCAAACCCCTCATGCTCCAAAAGCATGGAAAGAACTACGGCTTCCCCTCCGCCGAGGGAATGTCCATTCAGACGGATTTTAAACTTCCTATCCAGCATTGGGCGAACATCGGTCAAAACCTCTCGGGCTGCCGTGGCAAAACCTTTGTGCAGGGGAATTTGTAAAAACGGATCCAATTCGTGCAAAAACTCCAGATCCAGCAATATGTTTTTCAGATTGGCCGTACCACGAATCGATATCAGGTGTTCTCTGGTATCCGTATTCGTGCCCAGAAAAAAGCGATTAGCTATATCTTCTTCATCGTGAATGTAACAGGAGGTGTAGCGTTCCTTGCAGACTGACAGAATGGTGCTGTCTTCTTCATAAATTGCCCCGGCGGCTCTAGCATGCCAGTGCATATCGGAAAATGAAATTTCAGCTATGTTTTGGGTGTTGCTGGTACCCGCTTTTACCAGAAGTTTGAAATTTTCCCATTCCAGAATGTCAAAAATCACTAGAGATATATAATAGGTAAAAAGAATTACCATAATTCCCAAAATGATTTTTGGAAGCTTGCCAAATTTAATCTTCATGCGTATACAATACTCTGAAGAATCTATGAGAATCAATATGGATCAAGGGAGACTTCATGCTGAAGCTGTTTTTTTTGCTGATATTCAGTCTGGTTGTTCAAGCCAATGATGCCAATTCTTTACTGATTCAGGAAGTGCTTGCTGAATTAAAGGAGCTTCGCAGGGAAAATCAGGAACTAAAAGCCCGGTTGGACTCCTTGGAAAATAAGGGTCAGGAGTCGGTTGTCAAGATTCAGGATCAGGTGAACCAGCTGGAAAAAAGCCATGAAACAGTTTCTAAAAATCCAGTGCCCCGTGACAGACTTGGAGATCGTTTCCATCTGTCAGGCGATCTTAGGGCAAGGTATGAGGGCAAGAGTTTTAAACCAAATGCAATATTACAGAATGAAGACTTTATAGGGCAAAGAACCCGCTTTCGTCTTGATGGACAGATCACCTCAGACACCTCAATTACACTAAGGGTTCTGGATCAGAGGGAATGGGGCTCAAGAGATGGGAGTCGTGTTGGAGTGCCTTCGGAGTTCACCGAGTTTGATTTGGCCTTTATGGAGTTAAAGAATGTATTTTCCCGCACCAGTGTCCGTTTGGGAAGACAGGAGCTGGCATTTGCGGATCAGACTTTGATTGGTCCGGATGGCTGGGATAATCGTGGCCGTACCTTTGATGCCATTGTATTTCAGCGCGATTTGGGAAAGGGGGACTTTGCTCATCTTTTTGTTTCCAAGGTTGATGTTGGCCCGAATCTGAAAAACTCTGGTGACGATTCTGATTTCAGTGGCCTGTATTTTGAACTGGATCGGAATTCACGATTCAAAAAAGATGTGTATGTTCTTAAAAAACGGGATGCACGAATCGATCGTCACCTGACCCACTGGGGATTTCATGCAGAATACACCAAAAACTCCTGGGATCTGATGGCCCAGGCAGGGTGGCAAAATGGCTCACAGACCGGGCTTGACTTTGATGCCCACCACTACAAAGCCGGGCTTGGTCACACCTTTGCAAAAAGTAACAATCTTAGGGTAGGTCTGGAAAGAAGTGTATCCTCCGGGGATAAAAATCCACTGGATACCAAGGTTCAGTCCTTTGATCCTCTTTTTGGAAGTAACCACGACAAATATGGAATTATTGATCTCTTTGGCAATCGCAATCTTACGGAAGATTTGTTGACTCTGGGCTGGTCACCAACCCCAAAGAGTTGGGTTCGACTGGGTTATTCCCGCTTTTCTCTGACGGAAGTTACGGATCGGATATACGATGACAATGGGAATCCCTTGCCAATTCCCAACCGCGTAGTGGATGGGAAGGATTTGGGAAATGAACTGTCATTGCAGTATACCTACATGCTAAGACCAAATCTGGCACTGTTTCTTGGTGGGGGCCGTTTTGAGGCTGATGGGGCTGTCGCCACATTTTTATCTCAGGCAGATGGAGGCAAGTTCTATTATTTTGGCTCTCAGATTGGATTTTAAGGCCTAGATGCTTTTTTGGACAATTGGGACAGGTAGGAATCAACCAACTCATCAAAACCCTGGCCCAAAAACGCTCGAATTTTGAGATCGGCTGTAGTTTTATCAAGAATTCCTTCCTGATAAAGTTCAAAAATGGATGATAGTTTTCCCTTTTCTATCCCCATTTCTATTCCCTGTTGAATTCCCTGTTGAATTCCCTGTTGAATTCCCTGTTGAATTCCCTGTTGAATTCCTTGTTGTAGTCCTTGTTGAATTCCTTGTTGCATTCCCCTGTGCATTCCATCTGCCCAGGCTTCTTCACGAAGGGTTTGTTGAGTGTCAGCCCGACTGGCCTCATCTCGTAGACGGTTAATATAGCGGTTGTAGTCCTGGCGGTTTCTGGCAGAAAGTTTCAGAATGTCCAGGGCGGTTAGGGCTTCTGAAAGTCCTGGCGCTGTAAAGTGGGGCTCAACCTTTTCATTTTTCAAAAAATAAATCCATTCATCCAAAGGAACCTTGGCGGTCTCGTTAAATCGTTCTACGCTGATAAGCCAGTATTCAGGGTAAAGATCGGAAGCATCCTTCGCAGGAGTAAATTTAGATTGTTGAGTAGGATTTAAACTCAATTTTTCCTGAGTGTGCAGACCACGAAACTCGGTGATTCCACGGTAGACATAATCCTTACCAGTACCGGGGTCAAAATAGAGAATGTTAATCGAATAAATCTTTTGAATTTCTCCATACTTCTGACCTGTGTGCAGGTACTCGGTAACCAGGCGACTGGAGGAAAAAAGCATTCGTTGCAGGTAGTCAAGCTGGTACTCAACCTGAACTTCTACAATGATGAGCTCTTTGTCTTCATCCAGGCAAAGAATATCCACACGGTTATATTTCTGAAGCTCAAAATCCTGATTGGATTCGCTCTCAAGAATCTGTTTGATTCTGATATCCCGATTCAGAATGCTAGAAATGAAACCTTCCAGCACCTTAAAATTGGCTTTTTGCCTCAAGATTTTTTTGATGGCCCAATCAAAACGAACCAGTTGTTTTTTCTTCATAATCCTGCCTGTGATATGGGAAATTATATCACATCTTTTGGGATCAAAATTTCCCCTTGATAACTCTGGCGGAGTTAAAATACCGTTTTGATGACGATCAAACCGAGATTTTGCAGGAATTTTTTGGCATAGGAATCAGGGATTGAATTTCAAAAACGACTGTAGTCTGAACATCATATCTTCGTGCTGTTGGCGAAACTGGGGAACATTGGCAACACACATTTGAGCAATCGGGTGAATAGTTAGAAGTTTTTCAAAACTGAATTCTGAAGACATGAAAGTGTTGTAGGCAGTTGAAGCGTATCCGTACCGCAGGGCATACATTGCCATAATCAATGGGAATCGGCTTTCTAATTTAGAAAGAATCTGGGTAATGTTTTGGATTTCCAATTCAATGATTTCCTCAGGTGATGGAAATGTCTCATAAATCAGCTTCAGAATCTGAAGAAGCTCCTGGTTTTGACTAAGGTCGTTTGATGTCATTAACTCATGTTTATCAATGATATCCAGAATGTCAGTAGCCAGGCTTCTGGTAACGGAGTAATCAAAAATATTGTTGGCGTACCGGTTTAACAACAGCAGGTCCTGAGCCATAATCCGAAGAGAAGGCATAACAATTTGTGGGTGGGTTTTGTCATAGCAGGACAAGATAGCTTTTAGGGACCGGGAACGGATTCTAGCTTCAGGAAATGGCAGTGCCAGATGCTCATCTTCTTTGTAGGAATAACTTTCAAAGGAGCGAACCTGATTTTGTGTCACGGATAAAATTGAGGGTAACAAATCCTGGAAACGGTTTTCATCACAGGTGTCTCGGTACTCCTGCAAAAGCCCACTGGTTCTATCGAGATAATCCGTCAGATTATTGTCATTCATAATCTGATGTATAGAAATCTCGGTGGCCTGAAGTTCAGGATCCTCAAACATAACATCCATGGTTTTTTTGACATAGGCATAAAACAGGGCCATTAAAAGTAGGACTATCAGGATTGTGGTTCGGATGGACTTGAATTGAATTGTCATGATTTAGAAATTATAACCAGATATCATTTGACTTGGAGGGTGTTCAAAATTCTGTGTCACCCCCATAATAGGATGTTGGCTTCCAATCTACCACTGAAATATATGGATAATTGAGATAGTGTCAAATTCCAGTTTTGGATGGGTCGGTTCCATTTTTTTTGCGCGTTCTGAATCCCAGCGAATAGTAGCTTGAGAAGACTATTTTCATTGGGAAATGCACCCTTGGTTTTGGTCAATTTTCCGAACGGACGGTGAACGGCCTCAACGGCATTGGTGGTATAGATGACTCGTCTAATATCTTCATGATACCTGAAATAAGCCGAGAGTATGTCCCACTTATCCCTCCAGGATTTGATGACTATGGAGTACTTTTTGCCCCACTTTTCATCTAGGTTGTGTCTCGTAATGTCTTGTTCAATATGTTCAAGATTGTTTTGAAACAGGATGGCTTATTTTGGGTTGACACTTCCCTCACTCACAATAGAATTATGAGTGTCAATTTGTACCAATAAGGACCAACGATGAAACTCATACTGCCTCTAGTGTTTTTCCTTCAATTGTTTTCAGGTTTTGCAGGTGAGATTTTGACCATACGGGGGGAACTGAGCAGTTGTCTTGTAATTGGTGACAATACAATATTGAGCCTAAATTCAGTTGCCTATGAATTGCAGTCTTTAGAAGGACAAAGTAAACTCCAACAAGCAATAACCAAGCTGTATCGCCAAAATGAGGTTTTGCAGATAAATATTCCTCAAAGTGAGATTTTAAACCAGCCCCAGCTACTAAAAAGTTGCCTGTCTGAAAACCATCCATTTTCCTTGGCTTTTCCGGTTCTACAAACGCTTAAAATCCAAGCTTTAGTGAACCCGGAATCTTTGGAAATTTCCTGGCTAAAGTGGCTCGAAACTCCCGTAGTTTTGAGAGACAACCAGTTTTTGGTATTTGAAGTGCCTGTACATTTTGGTTCTTTTCCATTTTCTGAGCCTTCGTTGGGGGCGGCATCTGAGCCACTATCACCAAGGGCTGAGCCAGAAGCCTACCCTCCCGGTGGCACTGGATATGGTAGTGTCACATTTGATAACGGAGACTCCTATACAGGTTATTTCAAAAACTATCGTTTTGACGGTAAGGGAATTTACCGCTGGAAAAACGGCAATACCCACGATGGCTATTGGAATGGTGGACAAAGACACGGATCGGGTACTTGGATTGTTGTCGGACTTCATCGCGTAGTGGGTAATTGGGTTTTGGATTCTTTGGAAGGCTACGGGCAAACCTACTATAACAATGGTCAGAAGTACGAAGGTTACTTTTTGAATTGGCTTCGACATGGGCAAGGAAAGTACAGCTGGCCTAGTGGTCAGTATTATGAGGGCAGTTTTCTATACGGCCATTTCTCAGGTCTTGGTACCATGGTCTTAGCCAGTGGCACAAAATATGTGGGGAACTGGGTTCAAAGCAAGCGCAACGGTTATGGTGTTGAGACTTATCCCAACGGGGATTCCTATTCTGGCTCATGGGCAAATGATCGCTACCATGGTCAGGGCAAATATATAGGAAACAATTGGTGGTATGAGGGAAGCTGGGTAGAGGATTTCAAGGATGGATTGGGAACTCAGGAAACCGAAAGAAGCAGATATGAGGGATTATGGGAAAAAAATCAGATCCATGGCAGAGGCAAACTAACTGACAAAATTGAGGGCACTATCTGGGAAACTTCCTGGATTCGCGGAGATTTGGGCGGCGAGTATTCAGGGGCTATTACCACTAGAGATGGACATCGCTTTGAAGGCGTTTTTAAAGGATTGTTACCTCATCAAGGCAAGGTTATATTTTCTAATCAGGATTCATACGAGGGCCCATTTGTAAACGGCAAATTCCATGGCCGTGGCAAATACACTTTTTCTCAGGAAGGCATTGTCATTGAGGATGAGTTCAAGGAAGATTCTTGTCTTTTGACTTTGGAAGAGACCCTGGCTCGCCTGAATATCTCCATGGCAGATAATGATTCGCCCCCAACACCCACCACACACAAAGATGGACTATTTCCTGAAATAACAGCGGCATTTTCAGCAGAAGACGATTCTGCAAATGGAAACAGAGCTGCTGTGGCTGTAGTCCTTATACCTTTTCTAAAGAAAGTCGCAGCAACCACTACAGTGGGTTATATGCATATTCACAGCCGACTCAGATTTTTAACCTTTTTCAAAAAAATTGCCGCTGTTGTAGTGGAGTACCAGACAGAACCCGGCACAGGGATTATTTATTATCGGGAAGATGAAAGAAGATTTCAGTCCGATCTGTTTCTATATGTGGGTAGAACCATCAATGAGGCAAACTACGAGTGCCGTAAACAGGTACACAATCGGGTGTACAAAAAACTACACCAAGCGCACGGTCAATTTAAATTTGAGACATTTGAAACTCATATTGACATTTTTAATCCGATCTTTAAGCTCAAGGAGCAAGCCTATATTGAACAATGTGAAATAGCAACCCACCCCTTATGTGCTCCCCATGGCCCAAATCACTTAGCTAACAAAATTAAGGGTATGGGTATGCGGGGATTTGAGGAGTGGAAGGCCAAAAATCCTTTAGATTGGGCCTTGATTGAAACAACCTGTGGACTTTTACCTTAATACCATGGGCTTTAAGGTTGTAGACATTGAGCATGGTTCCTTGTTTGCTATTCCTCTAAAAGATGGCACATGGGGTTTGGGTCAAGCCTTGTATCTTCGCTATTTTGAACATAAGGGCAAACACTTTATTAAGGAAATGGAAACGGTTTTATTTAAACATATCCGGGTAAAACGGATAAAGGACATTCCTTTGGACACACCTCTTAGGCGGGAAGATATTGTCTTTATTTACACAGACGATGGCTGTGCATTTCATGTGTGCAAATGTAAAGTTCTGCCCTGTGTTAGGGAGCCCGCCATTGAATATAGTGAAACCTTGCAATATGAGTCTAGAAAGGATAATCCAAACGCCAGTACTGGAACAACCTCTGGCCCTAATCATAGGCTCAATGCCTATTTTGGACTAGAGGATTGGTGGGAGGGCTACGAGGAACCAAGACGCAACGCCGCCATCAAAATCAACCCCAACCTAAGACCCCCCAATGCCCAACTCTGGGTCAGGCCAGATCCTAAAGATCGCATGCCTGTATTATGTTTTTATCTGTATTTTAAGACCGCTAAAGGTCGCAATGAGTTTGTTAAGGCTGTAGCATCTTTGGGTTATGAGCTGATTGAAAAAATTCCCGCATCTAAGGATGCTGGGGTGACAGCCGGAGTAGTACTAAAAGCCGATCTTGGTTTTGACAGTCAGGATCAGTACGAAGCTCAGTTAGAGCCAATTGCCAAAGAATATGGGGGCTATTATGATGGGATGGAGCAGGTTTAGGCATTTAGGCTATCCATTCATGTTTTAGGTAAGATCGGGACACGGGTTTGCAAAACAAACAGAAAGATTTTGACATCATCGGTGATATTCACGGTTGTTACACGGAGCTTTTGGAGCTTCTGACACTGCTTGGATATGGGGCAGATGGACAACATCCCCAAAACAGGGTTTTGGTATTTGTGGGTGATTTGGTGGATCGGGGACCTGATTCCTTGTCGGTGCTACGATTGGTGATGGATTTTTGTGACAAAGGCAGGGCCTTGTGTGTACGGGGCAATCATGATGACAAATTCAGACGATACCTGATGGGATGCAAGGTGAGGTTAAATTTCGGTCTGGAGCGGACGGTAAAGCAGACGGAAAACATTGATTCAGCCGAGAGAATCAGGATAGAGGGTTTTTTAGATTTTTTGCCACACCAGCTATCTTTGCATGAGGGAAAATTAGTGGTTTCTCATGCCGGAGTCACAGAAGATTTAATCGGAGTTGATTCCAGGAGATCCAGAGCATTTTGTCTGTATGGTCAGGTTAGTGGGCTTCATGATGATATGGGATTTCCCATCAGAATGGAGTGGGCCCATGAGTATCGAGGCAGCCCCCTGATTGTGTATGGGCATACTCCAGTACCAGAGGCTCGATTCATCAATCATACCGTAAATATTGATACAGGCTGCGTGTTTGGAGGACATTTGACGGCTCTGCGATATCCTGAAATGCAGACTGTCGCAGTTAAGTCCAAAGCAATCTATTACGAACGCATGGTAAAACTGGTTTGATTTGGGTATCTTTGAAGCATGAAAATTATATCCTGGAATGTAAACGGCATTCGATCCTGTGCCAAAAAAGGGTTATTGGACTACATTCACACTCAAAAGCCGGACATTTTGTGTTTGCAGGAGACCAAGGCAGAACTGTCTCAACTTGAGCCGGAATTGGCCAACCCGTCGGGGTACTACAGTTATTTTAATTCCTGTGAAATCAAAAAGGGTTATTCAGGTGTAGCTATTTTCTCGCGCCAGAAACCTATCCGCACCTGGACGACCTTTGCATTAGATAAATTTAATGTAGAAGGACGGATTCTTTGGGCAGAGTACCCGGAGTTTATAGTGCTGAATCTTTATTTTCCCAATGGGCAGAAGGATGATGACCGGCTTCAATATAAGCTTCAGTTTAATGACCAATTGATCGAGGAGCTAAAACACTACTCTGGAAAAAAAGTGGTGGTTTGTGGGGACTATAATACGGCACACAATGAAATTGATTTAAAGCACCCCAAGGCCAATGAAAAATCATCGGGATTTTTGCCGATTGAACGGGCCTGGATGGATACATTTTCGGCCTTTGGCTACACTGACACCTACCGGCATTTTTATCCAGACCGGGTTCAATATTCCTGGTGGACCTATCGGGCCGGGGCCAGAGAAAAAAATGTGGGCTGGAGAATTGACTATCATTTTGTCAGCCCTGAATTGCTCCCTCATGTGAAGGAAGCATTTATTGAAGATCAGATTATGGGATCGGATCATTGTCCGGTGGGAATCAGACTCGAAATATGATCCGGATTTTTTTGACACTCCTGTGGAACATAACCGTTCTTTACAGTGATGAGAAAATCAGTCAATGTCTGGTTTGTCATGCTCAAAGTCCACTTAAGGGCACGGGTCGTATCATAAAACAATGGCAGGATTCGGCAACTGTGGCAGAGCATACG
>JACFNL010000114.1 GCA_019454875.1 Candidatus Cloacimonadota bacterium
GATGGATATTTTGTGATTCCTTATACCCTCGGACATTATTTTGCCTCAGAAAAGCTTGAGCCAATCACTAGTGAACATCAGGAATTTTCTAATGTTGAGGCTGAGGCCAAGGAGAGATACTCAAAACTTCTATCCATCAAGGGTCGTAAAACTGTGGATGAGTTTCACCGGGAGCTTGGGCTTTTATTGTGGGACAAATGTGGAATGGCCCGTTCTGAAGAAAGTCTTAAAGCAGCTTTAAAAGTGATACCGACGCTTCGGGCAGAGTTCTGGGAAAATGTGAATGTTATTGGTGATTCCAACAATGTGAATCAGGAACTGGAAAAAGCTGGACGGGTAGCTGATTTTATGGAATTTGCGGAAACCATGTGTCTGGATGCCCTGGAAAGGAAAGAATCCTGTGGTGGGCATTTTCGTGTTGAAAGCCGCACGGATGATGATGAGGCCAAACGCGATGATGAAAATTTCTGCCATGTTTCGGCCTGGGAATTTAAAGGCGTGGATAAAACTCCAGTATTGCACAAGGAACCGCTGAATTTTGAAAATGTGAAACTGTCACAAAGGAGTTACAAATGAGTACGGGAAATCTGAATCTCACCCTCAAGGTATGGCGACAAAAGGATGCCAGCACTCCTGGAAAATTTGAAACCTACGATGCTCATGGAATATCTGAGGATATGTCCTTTCTGGAAATGCTTGATATTGTAAATCAGAGGCTGATTCATCAGGGCAAAGAAGCCATTGCCTTTGATCATGACTGTCGTGAGGGTATTTGTGGCATGTGCTCCATGGTGATCAATGGTTGTCCTCATGGCCCTGAAAAAGGTACAACGGCCTGCCAGTTGCATATGCGAAAATTTCATGACGGGGATACTGTTTATATTGAACCCTGGAGAGCCAAAGCCTTTCCGATAGTCAAGGACCTGGTTGTGGATCGTTCGGCATTTGATGATATTATTGCCGCTGGCGGATATATATCAGTACGGACTGGTGGGGTGCCTGATGGCAATGCCATTCCTATTCCCAAACCAATTGCAGATAAGGCAATGGATGCTGCTCAATGTATCGGTTGTGGTGCCTGTGTAGCGGCCTGCAAAAATTCCTCGGCTATGCTTTTTGTATCCGCCAAAGTTTCCCATCTTGGTCTTCTGCCCCAGGGTGAAGCGGAGAAGGATCGCCGGGTTTTGAGTATGGTTAAAGCCATGGATGAGGCCGGTTTTGGAAACTGTTCCAATACAGAGGCCTGTGAAGCGGCCTGCCCTAAGGAAATCAAGGTTGATAATATCGCCAGACTGAACCGGGATTATCTGAAGGCAAGTCTCACTTCCCCAGAAGAATAGGTGGTTTAAATTACTCTGATCTGGTGGGCAGAAATGTCAGCCAGATCAGGGCAATCAGGGCTGGACATCCCTGAATCACAAAAATGGAGAATTTAACGGTGGCGGCACCAAATATCCCAGCCACAAGAATGCAGATCAGAAAAAAGCGAAGGGCAGACTTCTTGAATTCCCAGACAAGACTAAGGCCCCACAAAAGGCCAGCTGCCAGAAATCCATTGTAAAGACCCTGATTCATAGCCAATGAGGCACTGGATTTTGCTACTTCAGGAGTCAGTCCAAAAGTCTTTAAGCCCAGGGGTTCCTGCCAGTAAAACATTTCCAGAACTAAAAATCCCATATGCTGCAAAGAAATAAACAGAATCAGAGCAATAAACAGTTTGTGTTGCATGGACTGAATATATCATGGGCCTGTGGTAAACTGCGATTTTATGAAATCCGAACTGAATTTTTGTGTACGATATGCTGAGACGGATCAAATGGGAGTGGCTAATCATGCCCGGTATCTGGACTGGTTTTCTGAGGGTCGGGTTGAATGGTTAAAAAAGAAGGGCATTTTATATTCAGAATGGGAAAAGAACGGAATCGTTTTGCCAGTCATTGATTTAAGTGTTCGTTACCATCAGTCCGTTCGGTTTCAGGAGAATCTGCATTTGATTACTGAGTTAAAAAAGGGCAATCGTCGTGAACTTCAGTTTGAATATTCTTTGTTAAGAGATGGGGTTCTTTGTGCTAAGGCGGTTACCAGACATTTTTTCCTTATCGATGGTAAGGTTTCCCGTTTGTCTGAAGAACTTTCCATGCAGGTTGGGATTTAATGAAGCTTTTTTTAGTCGAGTCTCCTGCCAAAATCAAAACCATCAGTAAATTTCTGGGTAAAGATTTTCAGATTCGGGCCTCTCTTGGTCACATCCGCGAGATTCCTAAACGCGGACTTGGTATAGATATCAAATCTGGATTTCAACCAAGTTTTCAGTTAATCGAAAGTAAACAGCACAATACCAAAGAAGTGCTGGAACTGATGCAGAAGGCAGAGGTGGTGTATCTGGCACAGGATCTGGACCGGGAAGGGGAATTGATTGCCTGGCATTTATTGGATGCCTCACAAGTGTCCGCTGCCAAGGTCAGTCGGGTTATATTTCATGAGATCACAAAAACTGCCGTGCAGAGTGCCCTGGAAAATCCCCGTCCGTTAAATCAGTCCCTGGTCGATGCGGGCATGGCACGGACCATTCTTGATCGCCTGATTGGATACAAGTTATCTCCTTTGATCTGGGGACGGTTTGAATCCTCAGTCCCCTTATCCATAGGCAGGGTGCAAACCGTGGCACTTCGAGTGATTGTGGATCGGGATCGCGAGATCGATTCTTTTGTCAAAGAAGAATTCTGGAATATCAGGGCTGATTTCCCGGAAGGTTTTAGTGCGTTTATTGTTCTTCCCAAAGACACTCGTTTAGATGAGGCTCAGGCATCGGAAATCATGGACAGGTTAAAAGATCCAAAAGCCATGATTACAGAGCTTGAAAGCAAGGTAGAACGCCGATTTCCCAAAGCCCCGTTTACCACGGCCACCTTGCAGCAGGAGGCCTCAACCAAGTTAAAACTCTCGGCAAAAGACACCATGACAATTGCCCAGCAGCTATATGAAGGTGTTTCGATAAACGGGGAGCAAAAAGCTCTTATAACTTACATGCGTACTGATGCGGTCAATCTAAGTCAGGAAGCATTAACTGCTGCCAGACAAAAAATTCTGGAACAGTACGGTAAGGAGTATTTGCCTTCCAAGGCAGTGGAGTATAAAAGTAAGTCCAAAAATGCCCAGGAGGCCCATGAGGCCATCCGTCCTGTGTATTTTGACATGGATCCTGAAAAGGTCCGTCCCTGGTTAAAACCCAAACAGTTTCAGCTCTACCAGCTGATCTGGAATAAAACCATTGCCTGTCAGATGAAACCTGCCAGTTTTGATGCCACTATTGTTGACATCGATATCAACTCAGCCCCATTTAGGGCCAAAGGCACAATTCTTAAGTTTGATGGGTTTTTAAAGGCTTATGATGATCGGGATCTGGAAGACAAAAAAAAAGAGTCCGACAAGGATGTGGAGCTTCCGCCCTTAAAATCGGGCCAAAATCTGATGAGTCCTAAAATAGTAGGCGAGAAAAAATTTACCAAACCACCTGCCCGGTATACAGAAGCGTCTTTAGTGAAATTTCTTGAGAAGAACGGAATCGGGCGACCTTCTACTTATGCCACTATCATTGAAACATTGATCAAACGGCAGTATGTAAATCTGGATAAACAGAATAAGTTTTTTAGTACGAACCTTGGGAAAGAAGTCGCGGATTGGGTCAAGGAATATTTCCCCACCGTAGTTGATATTGAATTTACTGCCAGGGTAGAAGATTCATTGGATGAGGTGGCCCAGGGAAACCTTCCCTGGATTGATTCTGTAGTGGCATTTTATGATCCTATCAAGGAAAGAATAGGCAGTTTGCAGGGCTTTGTGGAAGAAGATTTGCAGGAGGACGACAAAAACTGCCCAAAGTGCAATTCAGATCTGCATATCCGATCTGGAAAGTTCGGGCCATTTCTGGGTTGTTCCCAGTATCCTACCTGTGACTACATTCGGCCTAAAAATCATAGGTCTCCCCAAAGTGGGGAAGTATCAAAAAAACGCAGGGTTTTTACGGGTATTTATTGTGAAAAATGTGGGAGTGAGTTTGTCTTGCGCAGATCGGATTATGGCAAGTATTTTGGTTGTTCCAATTATCCGGCCTGTTCCAATACACGGAATCGATTGACTCAGGAAGAACTCGCGGTATTTCTTACTCACTTAAAAGAGCAGAAAACGAATAAGGAAGAAGATTATGGCAAAGCCGACAATTAGAATTGCAACAGTTTTATTAGCGGGACTGGCCATCACTCCGCTTTTAGAAGCTAAAGAAAAACCAAAGGTTTCCGTTGAGGAGCTACAGAAAGAAAATCTGAAGGCCGGGTCTCAAAAAAACAAAACAGGGGAGGCTGTGCAAATCACTAGCCTGACTCTTGAAATTGCCATTCGCGAGGCCTTGCAGAACAATCTTTCTTTTCAAAATGCCTTCACTGATGTGGAAATCGCAGAGAGAGCCAGAAAAGCGGCTGATGCGTCTTTGTTTGAACCTTCCCTTGGTTTTGCCGGTAACAGGCGGGGGCAAAGATATACCGGGGGCCGAGCCAGTATTTATAATGCAGATGCCACGGCAACCTACCGTCAGACCTTAAGTAACAGTATTGCAATTGAAGCCGGATACCAGACTATTTTTCAGGGTGGAAATGATGCTGGTGGAGCATTTATAGGGGCTAGCAAGGCCCTGAATGGCAAGGACAATCAGTTCTTACAAAATGAGTTAAATTTGAGGCTGGCAGAGGAAGATCGACAGATCGCCTATCATCAGTTTTTAAATTCATATCAGGATCTGG
Source organism: Candidatus Cloacimonadota bacterium (assembly GCA_019454875.1). GTDB lineage: Bacteria > Muiribacteriota > UBA6191 > UBA6191 > UBA6191 > UBA6191. Next base: position 4,797 of record JACFNL010000114.1, read on the forward strand.
TGTATCGGGTGGTTCAGTCCTATCTGGGTACCATCAAAAATTTCAGACAGATTGAAGTGGCAAATTCCGTGCTTGATTATCGTAAAGAATTGCTGGAGCTGACCAAGGTGAAGTTTAACCTTGGGGTCTCCACAAGACTTGATGTATTAAGGGTAGAAGTGCAGGTGGCTCAGCAGGAAGAAAGAATTATTGCTACCCAGAACAGCTACGACAATAGTCTTGATGATTTGCTCAATCTGATGAACTACCGTCAGAACCGCGAAATGAGTCTTGATTATGATTCCCAGGAAACCTTTCGTGACTATGTAGAAAAGGACTGGCAGGAACTGGCCAAACAGAATCGGCAGGATCTCAAAATTTCTAATCTTAATGCCAAAAAAGAATCACTTCGTTTAAGTACCAGTAAGCAGCTGGAAAAAAACAAAATCATGTTTAATGGCCGTATGTCAGAAGTTCCAGAGGTTCAGCAATTCCCCGGTCAGGTTGTGACTGAATCCAGCTGGAACGCCGGGGTTAGTTATACAATTCCTTTGGGCAACGAGTTTAGAAAACAAAACACCAAAATTCAGGCACTTCGGGTTACAAACCAGGAACGTCGCAGCGAGGAACTGGCATACAATGTTGAGGTGGAAGTTCGTGAGGCTATTCGGAATCTAAATTCTACCCAGAAGCGGATCAAGGTACTGAAGAAAAATGTGGAGCAGGCAGAAGAAAACCTGAAACTGGCTCAATTATCCTATGAAAAGGGAATCAAGGCCCTAATTGAGGTACTGGATGCTCAGGATGATTTGCTTGAGGTTAAGACCAGTTTTGTAAACTCCCTTCTGGATTTACGCCAGGCGGAGTATGCACTGCTGAAGTCTTGTGGTTTAATCTCTGTACCGTTAGAAATTCAGGAACTGGCAATGCGTGAAGCTGGAATTGCCGTAGCGGCCATTATGGAATAAATCAGATTTGGGAGAAACGATGCGAGCAGTGGATATAATTGAAAAAAAGAAACATGGGCATGAGCTTAACCGTGCAGAAATTGAGTTTCTGATTCGGGGATATGTTTCTGGAACCGTTCCTGATTATCAGGCATCTGCTTTTTTGATGGCTTGTTGCTTTCAGCCTCTTACTCCCAAAGAAACTGCTGATTTGACTGAAGTAATGCGCACTTCTGGAGATACCATTGATTTGGATGGAATTAAGGGTTACACAGTGGATAAACATTCAACAGGGGGAGTTGGAGACAAAACCACCCTTGTGTTGGGACCCCTGGTTGCCGCCTGTGGAGTGGTTGTAGCCAAAATGAGTGGTCGTGGCCTTGGTCACACCGGTGGCACCCTTGATAAGCTTGATGCTGTTGAGGGTATGCGCACCGATTTGAGTGAGCAGGAAATGGCTAAGATTGTGAACCAGGTTGGAGTGGCTGTTTGTGGTCAAACAGGCAACATTGTTCCAGCCGACAAAAAACTCTATGCCCTGCGCGATGTTACAGCTACCGTGGAAGACACGGCTCTCATCGCGGCCTCTATTATGTCCAAGAAACTCGCCATTGCCAATCAAGGGCTTATCCTTGATGTAAAAACTGGTCGAGGGGCCTTTATGAAAACCTTGGATGCCTCCATCGCTTTGGCGCAAAGAATGGTGGAGATTGGTACCCTAATGGGCCGGGATGTAATGGCTCTGGTCACGGATATGGATTTGCCCCTCGGAAAGAGTATTGGCAACGCATTGGAAGTCAGAGAAAGCCTGATGACCCTTCAAGGCAAGGGCGAGGCCGATTTGGTAGAATTGTGTGCCGAATTGGGTTCTCGACTACTTGTTATGGCAGGTAAGGCAAGTTCTGTGGAGGATGGAAGAAAACAAATTTTAAGGGCTATTGAAGATGGCAGTGGATTAAAAAAGTTAGAGGAAATGGTGGTTGCTCAGGGTGGCAGCCTTAAGAGCCTGCACAATCAAAAAATTGCTGCCAATACCGTGGAAGTTTTGTCGGTCACTAATGGTTATGTGGCTTCCATGGATGCTCTTTCCTTTGGTCATGCTGCTATGAAGCTTGGAGCTGGACGAGAGACCAAGGAAGAAAAAATTGATTTAGAAGTCGGTATTGAAGTCCACAAAAAAACTGGAGACTCGGTTAAGGCAGGGGAATCTTTGGCCACTGTTTATTACAATCGTGCCGATCGATTAGAAGAGGTTAAAAGTCAAATCCTCGGCTCTTATACTTTTTCTGCTTCCAAAGTTGCCAAACCTCCAATTATTTTAGCTGAAGTAACTAAAGATTCGGTTTTCAAATTCTGATATGACAATCTATTTAAATGGTTCTGATCTTGACTGGCGAGATGCAGTTCTTATCATGCATAGCAAAGAAATTCCAGTTGCTGTTGCCAAAGAAGCAGTGCCCTTAATCCAAAAGTCACGCAAGAGAGTCGAGTCCATCCTAAATCAAAATAGAGCTGTCTATGGAATCAATACTGGATTTGGCAGTCTCGCCACTGTGCCAGTAGCCAAAGAGGATCTAAAAACTTTACAGGATAACTTGATTCGTTCCCATGCCGTGGGAGTTGGCGAACCACTGTCCGCTCCTCTGGTTCGCGGAATTTTATTACTTAGGGCCAACACCTTATGCCGTGGTCATTCCGGGGTGAGACTGGAAGTAATTGAAACTCTGCTCGCGGCCCTAAATCAGAATATCTTGCCAGTGGTACCTGAAATTGGCTCACTTGGTGCCTCTGGGGATTTGGCCCCACTGTCACATTTGATTCTAGGTTTGATGGGTGAGGGTGAGCTGTTGTGCAAAAAAAAGCTCTCTGACTATGACATTATGCCCTTAAGCCTGCAGGCCAAAGAGGGCCTAGGCATGATCAATGGGACTCCTGTCATGTCTTCCATTGGACTAGAGTGCCTGAGTCGTATGGAGATTCTTTTAAATGCCTCAGATGTTATAAGTGCCTTAACTATTGAGGCATTGCTAGGCAGTAATCAGCCGTTCAGGGAGGAACTGCACAGGGTCCGGGCTCATAGAGGCCAGATTCAAGTGGCCAAAAATCTTTATGAATTGTTGGATGGTTCGCAAAATCTATTGTCCCACAAAGACTGTTCTAAGGTTCAGGATGCCTATAGTCTGCGCTGTATTCCTCAGGTACATGGGGCCTCAAGAGATGCCTGGGATTATGCCCAAAACACTTTATCTATTGAAATAAACTCGGTAACTGACAATCCTTTGGTGTTTGAAGAGGATGTAATCAGTGGTGGAAATTTCCATGGTCAGCCTGTCGGATTAGCCCTCGCTCTTTTATCCATTGCTGCCGCCGAGCTGGGCTCAATCTCCGAGCGCAGACAGAATCGTCTCTTAAACCCGGCTCTATCAGGTTTGCCAGCTTTTTTAACTTTGGGAAGCGGCCTCAATTCAGGCCTGATGATTCTGCAATACACTTCAGCGGCCCTAGTTGCTGAAAATCGTGTCCTAGCCCATCCGGCAGTTCTGGACTCACTGCCCACCTCAGCCGATCAGGAAGATCATGTTTCCATGGCCACCACCCAGGCCAGAAACTGTCTAAAAATTATTGAGCATGTGGAAAAAATTCTTTCCCATGAACTTTTAATGGCAGTCCAGGGCCTTAGGCTTCTGTTTTCCTCATCCCACGGCAAACATAAATTGAGCCCAAAACTGGAACCGATCTTTGATCAGTTGTGCCAAGCTCTTCCCGAAATCACATCCGATCGTGTCTTTCAAAAAGACATGCAGATTGCTTTGAATTTTTTGCGGTCGGGGAAACTTGTATAACCCTCAAGCCGTGCTTCTACCAGTGCACTCAATAAAGCTTCTCGCTCTTCCTGATTTGGTACTCCTCCTTGATTTTTGGGTTGGGGGGTAAGGAATGATAAAACCATGCGGGAGGGGGATACAGGTAGTGGGCTTTATACTCATATTCCAAAATTTCATCTTCAAAAGGCAAATACTTATATTCATGGAACAAATACAGTTTATGAGTCCTACCAAGCTCTCTACTACTAGTTTTACGCACAGGCATCCCAATCAACTGGTTAATCGCATCGGCTAGCTCTGTGTAAAGTTCAGTAATATGCTGGGAGGAGATTTTTTTTACGGCCCATTCAAACACAAAATAATCCTCATGCTTCAAAGCCTGTCTCAAAGTCTCATAATTTAAGCCCGTACTTCTCTGAAAAAACTCCAGCATGGGAATATAGTGGGGATAGCTACTGCGGACTCCCGGAGCAACATAATCAAAAAACTTTTTGTCTTCCAGGCCAGCTTGCATTAAGCGCACGACCAGAGTTCTGTATCTTGCTCCTCGATCCCAGTTGCCGTTGCGAATACTCCATAAGTACTCCAGGTATTCTTCACGCGTACCAAATACATCTTTCTGAATTAAATTTAGCTCTACAGCAGTGCTTGCGAAACCTCGACTAAGATAATATTGAGGCAAATTAGCTAAGGTAGTGAATCCAGCAATGCAGGATACAACTTCACTTATCGCAGCATGCAAGTGCCCAGGATCTTGTAATTTTATTTCTGGGGCTATACCTGAATGCATACTACCTAATGGTGGAGTGGCCCGATTAAGTGCAACCGTATGATAACCCGCATCTGTATGCCAGATAGTGCGGGTAATGTACTCAGATTCCTGGGTACTTTGCCGTAAATTGATATCATCGATCATATCATCACGGATTTTATCTGGAGGATAGAGCTTCGAAAGTTCCTGACAGAATTGGTTTTTTTCCATATCCTCATAAGCAAACACAGGGGCACTGATAAGCAAAATTAAAAAAA
>JACFNL010000006.1 GCA_019454875.1 Candidatus Cloacimonadota bacterium
CTTTGGCGGAACGGGCCCAGGATGTTTATTCCAAAAAATGCCAGGCCAACAAAACCTTAACTGAAGTGTTTGAATGGGCATTAAATGAGGCTCTTAACAAATATGACCCTATAATTAAGGCAGAAAGGGCAGAATCTAAAAAGAAATCTGTCACGGTAAAAGCTGCCCCAGCCAGTAAGTCTGACTCAACAAGTCAGTCTGTCACAGATAACAAAAGAGAACACATCCCACAGCATATTTTAAATCAGGTGGTTTTAAGAGATAAGGGCCGTTGCAGCTTTCAAAATCATGGGAGAAGGTGTCATCACAGACGGTTTCTGGATATTCACCATATCAAACCCGTGAAGGATGGGGGCCAGAATACGGTTAAAAATCTGGCCACCCTTTGTGAAACACATCATATTTATCTTCATCATAAGGAAGAAATTGACAGATCTTTGGCACTGATCAGGAAGCTTCGCCTTGAGCAGGGGATCAGGGGATAAAATCACTTGCGGCTATATTTTGACTATGCTGGACAAAGATCAACAGCCCCTACTTTATTACTGGATATGGTTAAGGAGTTGTTTTCCCAGCATACGAGAGAGAGTGGACAGGACCTGGAGTCTGGCCTGGTCGAAGAAGTTTATCGATTAAGCTGTGGTCAACCCTGGCTTTGTAATGCCCTGGGTGAACAGATGTGCTTCAAGTTGTTTCCCAAGGAGCGGATATTAAGGCAAGAGCATTTAAAAGCTGCTAAAGAAGCCCTGATTTTAGCCCGTACCACTCATCCTGTGAAATTAAGATATACCGGGGCCGTGAGACTTTAAATGAGGGCTTAACCCAGTTAAGCGGGTATTTGAATCAGCTTGGGTTGCGTGAGGGCTATCTTTTGATCTTTGACCCACGAAAATTACCCTGGTCAAAAAAGATTCGCAAGGCTAAAAAGAAGGTATTGGACAAAACCATTCTGGTGTACTGGCAGTAAGCTTTGGTTGTTGCTATGTTAAACTGTATCCATGAAAAAGATTCCTATTGGCCACAGTGATTATAAAACAATTCGCTCCAATCCAGAGCTTTTGTATGTAGATAAAACCGATCTGATTTCTGAATTTTTGGAAGACCACTGTATGGTCCTTTTAATCACCCGTCCCCGCCGCTTTGGGAAAACCTTAAATCTTTCCACCCTCAGGTACTTTTTTGATCAGGAAAACGCCCAAGAAAACCGTAAACTTTTTGAAGGTCTCAAGGTTTTTAAAAATAAGAAGGCTATAGCCGAGCAGGGTACAAGGCCAGTGATTTATCTGACATTTAAGGACTTGAAGGAGAGAAGCTGGCTTGATTTGGAGCAAAAACTTAGGTATTTGTTTGCTGAGTTAGTCATTCCCTGGACTCGGTCCAATGATTTGTTACTGGATGCTCCAGACCAGGAATTTTTACAAAACATTCGCTGGGGCAGGGTTCCCACAAGCGGTTTGGCCGACACCTTGAAGTTTTTGTCGCGAATCCTTGCCTCACACTATAAGGTCACCCCTCTCATTTTAATTGATGAATACGATGTTCCCCTTCAATCCGCCTGGGCAGAAGGCTACTGGGATGAGGCCGTCACATTTTTTAGAAATTTTTTTAGTGCTGGTTTTAAAGATAACCCTTATTTGTGGCGCGCTGTAATTACCGGTTGCCTTCGGGTTGCCAGAGAAAGCATGTTTACTGGCATGAATAATCTGAAAGTCTGTGGGGTTTCAGCTACAGATTACTCCAGACACTTTGGTTTTACCGTATCTGAGGTCAAGCAGTTAATTCAGGACTATAACCTTTGTGCAATTGAGACTCAGATTGAGGCCTGGTACAACGGTTATCTGTTTGGGGAAACCACACTTTATAATCCCTGGTCCATTCTAAACCTTATGGATCAGCAGGGTGAATTTAGAAACTACTGGGTCAACACCAGTGGTAATGACTTAGTCAAAGAAATTTTAAGTAGAACGGGGGCGCAAGCCAAAAGAGAGCTTGAAGATTTGATGACCGGCCAAAGCATAACGGTTTCTCTACAGGAGCAGGTCGTCTTCCAGGAAATAGAAAACACCTCAGCGAATCTGTGGAATTTTTTTTATTTCACGGGATACTTAAAGGCAGTTTCGATTCAAAAAAATGAGGAAGGGTTTTGGGTAGAGCTAAAAATTCCTAATCTGGAAATTAAACGGATCTTTTCTGACTCCGTAAAAATCTGGTTTCAGAAAAGTGAGTCCAATACCGTACTATCCAACCTGAAACATTCCTTGATGACTGGAAACACTGAGGATTTTGGCCTTATTTTTCAAAGGCTGGTCTTAGACAGCCTCAGCTATTTTGATACATCTGGCCATGAACCTGAGAAGTTTTATCATGGACTGGTTTTAGGTTTGATGGCCTATTATTCCGATACCTGGCATATTCGTTCTAACCGCGAGTCCGGATATGGACGCTGTGACATTCTCATGACTCCTAAAAATTCAGATCACTACGGCATAGTCATGGAATTAAAAACCCATCATCCCACATTGGAGAAAGATTTGCGGGCCACTGCCCAAAAGGCCATAGAGCAGATTGAAAAAAAACAATATGAGCAGGAGCTGATCGCCAGTGGTGCCCAAAAAATTCTTAAGCTAGGGATTGGTTTTAAAGGCAAAGACCTCGAGATTCTAACAAAACCATAAAAATAAACCACAAAATAGGTTGACAGATTCGACAAAAGAAAAAAATTTATTTCGATCGTGAAAAAAACTCTTGATCCTGACGAGTTACAGGCGTATTGTAAGTGTGTGCTCTCAAAGAGCTTTGAATGATCCGAAACTTTAACCAAAGGTCAGGGCGGAAATCATAAGAAGTTGGGAGAGGGCCACCAGGATTAAGAGAACGCACTTAAAGGGAACTTGGACACTTTAGGCAAACTTCTCAGAATCCCGGGCAACACATACTGGTCAAGTCAAACAAGTTGAACCCTGGCTTATAGGAAACTATCATGAGAAAATTTGCAATCGCCGGACTTCTGTCCGCAAGTGTATTGGCTACTACAGCCTCTGCTAACAAAGGTGTTTATAGCGATATGCCAGCTAACCACTGGGCATATGCTCAAATCAAGGCTCTGACTGACGCTGGAATCATCCGCGGCACAGGCTCTGGTAAATTTAATGGTGACGAAAAAATCAGCCGCTACGAAGCAGCTGTAATGGTTCATAACGGCGTTCAGCATGTTATGAAAGTAAAAGGCATGGGCGGCTCCATCGATCCAGAAATCATGGACACCTTAAACAGCCTGATTACTGAACTGACTGACGAATTGCAAGTTGCTGAAGTCAGAATCGAAGAAAACAGCGACGCTATTGCTCAATTGCGCCAGCATGTACACAACATGAACCGCGGATTCAACATGCCAGTTGGCGGTGGCCGCATTAAGTTCATGGGTCAGTCCATGTTCTCTCTGGTTTCCGGTGGAGACGACACTCAGTATGCCAGCACCAATGCTAATGCAGCTGGTACCCGTGAAGGTAGCAGCGAGTTCTTGGTTGATTATTTTGACCTGGGAATTGCAGCTGATATTGATTCCAAAACATCTTTCCATACCCGCGCCTCTGTTTACACTGGCGGAAACGCCAATGGTGCAGTAGCTAACAACATCGCATTTGATGATTACATGTATTTTCATGTAAAAAACCTGTGGGACAGATGGGATATGACAATGGGTCGTATGTACATCCCTACTGGTCATGAAGTTGGCGGTGCTTTCCGAACTAATCCATACTTTATCACCAATTCATTGGTTGAGCAGATGTATGGCAACATGATCACTGGTGCATTTTTTAACTACCAGACAGAATCCAAATGGAACTGGGGCCTGGCTATCCACAATGGCGATTTTGAAACCCCTGGAAACAGAGTACGCAATCACGCCAACCACAGCCGCCACCTGTTGACACCTAATGTTGCAGGAACTGGAGTCGCTCTGGCTGGTGGAGAAAATCAGGCATTTGTTGGTCTGAATACCACAGTATTTGCTGGAACAAGTGCTATACCTGCTGTAGCTGGTGCTGGCGTAAATGCTAATGGCGATGATGATTTTGGTTTCTTGGTTCAGGTTGGAAGATCACACAAGGGTGGAGATTTGAACTGGGATGTTACATATGTAACTAACGGTGCGGATTATCAGACCAGCAATGTGGTTAACCAGTTGGGTGGACAGGCCGAAATGGATTATTTCAATGTTGGTGCTACATATCGTGCTAACAAAGATTGGCAGTTCAGTGCTGAGTATACTGATGGTAGCATCCAGAACTATGTTCGCACAGGCGCTGCTGATGCTGTTGGTCGCCAGGCATTTGTTGGTGGAGTTGCTGCTGCTGGTACTTTCGCTGGTGCCGCTGGTGTGGCTTCTGCTAACGGTGTAACTGTTGAAGACGATTTCACGACATGGTATTTGCAAGCCGTTTACAACTTGAACAGCAAGTCTACCTTGGCTCTGCGCTATGGTGAGCATGAAACAGACAGAACAGGTGTTCGTGCAGTTGTTGCTGGTGTAAATCACAATGGAACATTTGACGACGAATTGAACGAGTGGGCATTTGCTTGGACCCGTAAAGTTTCTGATAATGGCACAATCATTGTTGAGTACACTCAGGTAGAAGTTGATCGCCTGAACGGTTTCAACGGTGGAGCTGCAAGAACCCTTACAGGTCGCGTAAGTGATGATTTTGATGTCATCCGCGCTTCTTACAGAATCGATTTCTAATCAGTTGATTTGAAATTTTTCTGAAGAAAAATTGGCCCCTCTGGTCTTAGACCGGAGGGGCTTTTTTATTGTTCTGACTTGTGGCAGACAATATGTCTTGACCCAATCCCAGAAGCAAACCTATACTTTTAGCTATGAGAGCAGATACCTTTGTCAGTCCGTTCACCGATTTTGGGTTTAAAAAACTCTTTGGGGAAGAGTACAACAAAGATCTGCTGCTTGATTTTTTAAACCAGCTCTTACAAAAAGAGCAGGGCAATATTGTCTCTCTGACCTATCTTAAAAATGAGCAGTTAGGAAGGCACTCCAGTGATAGACGGGCCATTTTTGATTTGTACTGTGAAAATGAACGGGGTGAAAAGTTTATTGTTGAGATCCAGAAAACCAAACAGAAGTTTTTTAAGGATCGGACCCTTTATTATTCAAGTTTTCCCATTATTGAACAGGGACAGGTTGGGGCCTGGGATTTTGAGCTTCAGGCCGTCTATACGGTGGCAATTCTGGACTTTGTTTTTGATGAGGACAAGGATCTCCCGGAAAAGTATCGACACGACATCAAGCTAAGCGACATTGAAACCAAAAAAGTGTTTTACGATAAACTGACCTTTATTTATCTGGAAATGCCCAAGTTCAATAAATCCATAGATGAATTAAACACCCGCTTTGATAAATGGCTTTATATATTAAAAAACCTGGAAAGGCTTCATCAAATCCCAGATAAATTTAAAGACCGCATCTTTGAAAAGCTCTTTAAGGCTGCCGAAATCGCCCAGTTCTCCAAAGATGAAAACATGGCCTACCAGGACAGCCTAAAGGTTTTTCGTGATCTCAAAAACTCTTTTGATACAGCCATTGAGGAAGGCCATCAAAAGGGCCTGCAAAAAGGTTTGGAACAGGGTCGGGCAGAAGGGGAAATTCGAGGCAAGCTATCTGCAATTCTTGATTTTTATAAAGAAGGAATTTTAGATAAAGAAGCGGCCGAGGGTAAAATGTCGGCCTTTTTAGGCAGTGGTTTTGATGAACTGGTAAAAGATTACCTGCTCGGTTTAAAGTAGATACTATCCAGCCAGAATTTCAATCTTTTTTCCCAAAAAGCCAATACCCATTTTTAGAATTTTAGCCGCTCCCTGGCTTTTTAACTCCTGCTCATATTGACGGTTTTCGATTTGGGCCAGGGCATTTTTTGCACAGGCTACAAGATCGGAGTCCTCGTAAGAATCCATGGTTTTAAACTCCATCACAATTCCATAATGGTCTGGATTTTTGGGAGTCATCAAAAGATCGCAGCGGCCAAGGCCGGATTCCCGGTTGGAACGAATATGCCAAGTATCGGAATAATAAGACATCAAACCTAAAACCAGTCCATGGTAAAACTTCTCTGGTTCGTTGCCCGATGCATCAAAATAGCTTAGGGAAGTGTCGCAAAGTTTTCGTAGGGCTTTGCAAATTTCTGTTACATTTCCAGACATTAGAGAATTTTTCAGATTGGGCAACAGTGCACTGGATTCACTCTTTTGAAACCACAATTGCACAGAATCTTCAAAAATGTGATGTATCTCTAAATTAGGAATTTTTAACTGAACTCTGGTTTTAACAGCCTCAGAGGGGCCATCAATTTTTACGGCCTTTAAATATCCTGTGAAATAAAAGAAGTTCCACAGATTAGCCGGGGAGTTTTCAATCTCCTGAAACACTACATGTTCCTGTAATGGGACAGTAATGCTTTGGCCCGTCATCAAATCCTCAAGATCCCTTTTGGCCTGTGCTCCGGTTCTACTTAAAATTTCTTTGACAAGATCATTGCCACTAGTGTTGATCCAGTAGTTTCTAAACTCACCCTGATTTTTTAAAAGGTTTAGACTAGACCAGGGATTATAAAGCGTGGTTTCCCCAAACAGATAACCGTTGTACCATGCCTCAATCTGAGTATCAATTGCAGAAAGGTTATAGTCCTGAATCAACTGTTTGACCTCTGGCACAGTAAAACCAAAATGTCTGGCATAACCTTTGGATGAGACAGAAGCCGCCTCCAGATTGTTCATACCAGTAAACATGCTTTCTCTGGCAACCCGAAGGCAGCCCGTGATTACTGCGCGCCACACATTGGGATTATCCTTAAAACCAGCACTAAAGAAGTTTCTAAAAAATGTGATAGCTTCATCCCAGTAGCCTTCTGCCCAGGCGGATTGTAAGGGGACATCGTATTCATCAATTAATATCAGGGGACCTGGACCGATTGAGGCATAGGCCCTAGTGAGGTTGAAAAGCAAATTACAAAAATCTGCAAAATTGCCCTGATTTTGAGAAACAATCAGAATGGGCTGTAGAAGTTTGTGTTCTACCTTTATAAGGGCCGATAGGTGCTCCAGACTCATTCTTTGCAGAAGATCGTATAACATATCTTCCGTTTTGAGCCAGTCATTGGCCTTACAATCCTTAAATGATAAATGAATTACCGGGCGAGTGCCTTGCAAGGCCATGACCTTTTCATTTTCAGAAACCTTAAGACCCTTAAAAAGTTTGCGGTTTTCTTGGGCGTTTTCCTGATCAAAAAAGTACTTGAGGGTGGAAAGATTTAAGGTTTTCCCAAAACGGCGGGGGCGAGTGATTAAAAGGATTTTGGCAGAATCAGTTAAAAATTCCTCAATCAGCTCCGTTTTATCCACATAGAGAAAGTCCGGAGCAGTGCGAATCTGCTGAAAATCACTGTGGCCGATGGGAATCTATTTCATTTACAGTTCCAGCAGCAGTTTTTTGGCGATATGAAGCCCGGGGTGAGTTCGCAAGGCCTCGTTTAAGTTAATCTTGGCCAGATGTGCCTGTTCATTCAAGAGATTTAATACAGAAAGATTATATAAAAGGTAGGGCCGACTTTGAGCATCGGTCATGGTTCTCACCGTGCTTTTAAGGGTTTCTTCAGCCAGGGCTGCCTGATTATCAGAATACAGGATAAGGGCCTCGAGATTTCTGGACTGTAGTATGTATTCATAGGACAAACCTCCAGCAGCTAGCAGAATATTCTGGTTCTGTCTTAAGGTGTAGAGAGCCTTTTGAGGCTGGTTCTCCATAAAGAATGCGTAGGCTAAGGAATAGGTGAGCTTCTGATATTCATCAGAAACTTTTAAAACATAACCGGGATCGGTGGCTTGCACGGCTTTGAGTGTATCCTGGTTTGAATGCAGGGTTTTGTGCTGATTTAAGGAGGATTCAAAGCCAGTAACAAGAATTTGGGAAGGGCTCGATATTGCCGGTGGTGCGATCAGGTAGATAGCTTTGTCCTTATGGATTGGATATGATTTATGAATGGGGGTGGAAGGCAGCTTAAAGTCTCCCTCAAACTGAGTTACAAAAATGGGTAGAAAAAAACTCAGATCATAGGTTTCCAAAAGATCATCCACCCGGGCTTTGAGTTGATTGCGCTGCCATAAGGCCTCATGCTGCCATACCTCATCAATTCTGGACTTTAGGCCAAGGTAAGGGGTTTTAAATGTAATTATAGCCTGTATGGATGATGGAAAAACTTCCTTATGGCTTACAATGTCCCACTGGAAACTGGTGCTGTTCTTCAGTTCAGCAATTGAGGCATTGGAATGAATTGCAGTGGCAGTGATTCCATCGGGCAGTTTTAAGGTTACACTTACATCCTGAAGGTTAAGGCCAATGGGAGTGAACCTGAGTTCGATGCGGGTCTTTTGATCCATCTGAGGATGACCACTGGAAACAAAATCCGCAGTATACCAGACAGGCAATCGAAGTCCTGGAATGGTGGCTAATGATTGAGTGATTAAGATCAGAAATAAGGTTAGGCAATGTAGTTGATTCATAAACCATATAATAACACATGCATTTTCTTTGACTCACATGCTTAAATTGAGTAACATTTGCAGGGAATTCCCTTTACGAGCCAAATATGGAGATAGGACCAGCCGGGTTCTATTTTTTTTTATGAGGAGTTGGCATGGCTAAGACTATAAAAGCAATTGAAGAAAAAATTATTGCAAAGAACTATAAAATGGTCCTTCTTGAGACTCTAATACAGTCACAGACGGCAACAGTATCCGATTTGACTAAGAGAATACAGGAGGAAATTCCTTTTCTGAAAATGGAGTCTCCCTTTCGAGTGCGGGCTGAGTTTGTATTGCCAACCTTAAAAAAGAGTAAATGTTTTGTAGATAAGGGTAAAGAAGAATGGAGTCTGTCCGATGCTTTTCTTCATCTTGCCGATTATGCCTACCAGACCCTAAAAAAAGGTGGGGTTCCACTCACAATTGATGCACTCAAGGAAAACATCGCTCTGGAAAATGGTCTGCATCCTTCCGATATCCCCCTGAATCTGGAGGATAATGAGAGATTTTTTACGGAGTCTGTAGGGGGGGCGGAATACTGGTTCATTGAAGAATGGGAATTTTGCAACGAGTATGCTTTTGCCCTGTTTGCCATGAATCAGAACAAGGCATTGCCCCTGGATGAAATTGAGAATCAGCTGGTAAAGCAGTTTAAAAGAAAGAAAAAGGGTCTGATTCTGATGCTTCGTGAAGATTCACGGTTTAAGCCTGGATCGGATGGTTCATTTAATGTTTTTCCCAAGTTTTTGAAGAGGCTTCATTTTAAACAGATATCCAGATCGGATATGGATAAAATCTGTCAGAGGCTGGAGGGTGAGGAAAAAAGCCTGAGCCTGATGGAGCTTTCTGAGGAATATTTGCAGGTGCCTTTTCCCTTGACCAATCTGGAGCAGGCGTTTCAGGAAGATCTAAGATTTCAGCTAGTTGGTTCCAAGGTCAGACGGTCTCGCTTAAGCGCAGATGAAATTCGGGAGTTAAAACGCAAGGACAGAGCAAAAAAACTTGCAGAGAATGCTTTGGCAAAGAAAAAAGCCAAGGAAGAAATGCAGGCAGCTAAAATTCAGCCGGAAATTGCTGAGGAAATTGTGCCGGGTTCAGAAATGGATCCTGAATATAATGAAGAAGAAGCCCAGCACTTTAAAAGGCTCATGGAGTCTGTCCGTTCGTCCATACAGGGGGGAACAGAAGAAATTCTGCCTGGGGTGCGCCGTGCTGTTACCTTAGTGCAGGTTCAGGATGCACCCAAGCCGGTACAGGAGCCTGAGGCTCAGGCTGTACCTGTAACATCAGAGCCAGAGGTAAAACAGGCTGCAGTGGTTTCGGCACAGGTTGAGACGACCCCACAGGGTACGGTGCGTCGTCGTGAGCCAGTTTTGAAAAAATCGGCGACTCTACAACAGGAAGTGTTTGATGTCGCTGGAACCGGGGTTAATGTAGCGGAATTGAATGGGTTTTTGAAGGAGCTTACCGAAAGAGATGGGATGGCCCAGGAAATGAGTCCTGAACGGCTGGATGATATGCTGGTTCGTTATCTGCCATTCAAAATTGCGGATTATCGCCCCACCCATCCTAGTGTTTCAGCTTTTATGGTAAAACTGGCCAGGCCAAGGCTCGAGCATCTGGTATTTGATTTGGCCTGTGGTCGTGGTGATATTTTATTAAAAACTCTGAATCATGTTCGCGGTAGTCTTCGTAAGGACAATGAGCAGGACGCGGAACATTTCCGGACATTCTGTGATGAGCAGATTGTGGGCATGGATGTCTCAAGTTTTGCTATTCGAGGAGCCGGTTTGAACCTGAGACTGTCTGGGCATGAAATCTCTCTTTTGCTTCAGGGGAGTTCTCTTGAGCCTTCCGACATTTTGATTGATGAAATGTATTCCATAGGATTTGCCGATATGACAAATCTGAATCCTCGTGAGGTCAAGGGGTTTTTAGAGACAGCTCACAGGATTTTTCAGGATGGGGGAGAGGGTGTATTTGTTGTCAACTCAGATATCATGAGTGAGGATGGAGAGGTAGCCCAGTTTGTTCAGGAGCACTATTTCCTCAGGCATCAAATCGTGTTTAATGATGTGGATGGTATGCAAAAACACATCCTGCATGTATTCAAAGATATGGACAGAAGAGACAAAACCAAGCTGTTTAGACTAGATAATCTGGATCAGTTGAACAGGGTTCTGGATCTGATTCACTAAGGTTGACTCTTAATTGTGGGATCGTATACAATGCCTCACTTTTTTGGCACCGTAATTTTTTAGGAGATGCATTATGCCAATGCCGAAACGCAAAATTTGTAAGTTTAAGAGAGACCAACGCAGAGGTCATATTAAGTTAGGTGCTCAGAAGCTGGTTCCCTGTGCTGAGCAGGGCGGAGCTTTGGTGCCTTTGAATCAGCTCAGGGCTTATCAGGAAGGCCTGATCACTGTGGAGAAAAAGAGCTAATTTATGGCAGTAGTTCTGGATGCAATGGGGGGGGATTTTGCTCCATCAGCCATTGTAGAAGGAGCAATTCTGGCTGCAAGGTCGGGGATAAAGGTTTATCTGGTTGGTACTAGAGAGGCGTTATCCCCCCTTGAGTCAAAGCCTGAAACGGGAATCGAGCTGGTATATGCCTCAGAGGTTGTGGGGATGGCAGAATCTCCGGCTGAAGCATTGAGAAAAAAGATCGACTCATCGATTGCGGTAGGTGTTCGACTTGCCAAGGAAAAACAGGTTCCCTTTGTCAGTGCAGGGAATACCGGTGCCTGTATGGCAGCGGCTCTTTTTGTTTTTGGGCGAATTCCAGGAATTAAGCGGCCGCCAATCGCCTCTGTGTTTCCTCAGACTAATGGCAAAAAGACTGTTGTACTTGATGTAGGTGCGAATGTTGACTGTCAACCAGAATCCCTTTTGCAGTTTGCTGTAATTGGAGATGCCTGGGCTAAGGCTATGCTTGGGATTCAAAACCCAACAATTGGACTTTTGTCCAATGGCTCAGAGCGGGAAAAGGGAAATGCACTAGTGCATGAAGCCCATGAGATTCTGAGCAAATCCAAGTTGAACTTCATTGGTAATGTAGAAGGTTTTGATGCTCTTGCTGGTCGCTGTGATGTCATTGTCACTGATGGATTTGCAGGTAACATCCTTTTGAAGGCAATAGAAGGGGTGGCTCATCTGTTTGGGCACATGATAGAGACCAATTTACCCAAAGACAAAAAACCCGCCGAGGAATATCTTAATTTGATTCAAGCTACCAAGGCTTATAACCCATCGGCTCCTGAACATTGCGGAGCACCACTTCTGGGCGTAAACGGTCATTGTTATATTGTTCATGGCAATGCAGATGCCAAAGTTATCTTTGGGGCCTGCCAGACCAGCGTTAAATTAGGGCAGTCCAATCTCTTGGAGCTGATTCAGGCAGGGGTTCGGGGATAGTTTCATGAAGCACCTTAAAGGAGCTCAGGTTGTGGGGGTTGGCAAATGCCTGCCTCAGAAGATCCTGACTAATCACGATTTGGAAACTATGGTGGAAACCAGTGATGACTGGATTAGTGAAAGAACCGGTATCCGCCAGAGGCATGTGATTTCCGGTAGTGAAACTGTGTCCACGATGGCAGTGGCAGCAGCTCGGCAGGCCATGGAAATGGCTGCAATAGGCCCGATGGATCTGGATCTCATTATTATGGGCTCCTTCACAGCCGATCATAAACTACCAGCTGGTGCCTGTATGGTTCAAGCAGAATTAGGGGCTAAACGAGCTGGTGCATTTGATATAAACTCGGCCTGCACAGGCTTTATCTATTCCCTTCTGACAGCGGCACAGTTTGTGAAATCGGGCACTTGCAAGTATGTTCTGGTTTTGGGTTCTGATGCCACCTCCACAGTTTTGGACTGGACGGATCGCAACACCTGTGTTCTGTTTGGGGATGGGGCATCTGCCCTGGTCTTAAAACAGACTGAAGACACTGGTGTAGGTATTTTGTCCCAGTTTATGTGTACAGACGGAACCGGGATGTGTAATCTCTGGATTCCCAATGGTGGCTCCCGATGGCCACTGACAGAAAAAAACATTGGCGATAATAGACATTTTGTCAGTATGTCCGGTAAGGAAGTGTACCGGTTTGCAATCAATGCTTTGGTGGAAAGCTCTCATAATGTGCTGGCCCAGGAGGGTCTTACCTGCAAGGATATAGCTCTAATGGTTCCCCATCAGGCTAATGCCAGGATCATCCAGTCTGCTGCAAACAGGCTTGAACTATTGGATGAACAGGTTTATATCAACATAGACAGGTACGGTAATACCGTGGGGGCTTCGGTTGGGTTGGCCCTCTGTGATGCCTGGCACGAAGGCCGGATCAAGGAAAACGACAAGCTTTTAGTCGTGGGTTTTGGCGCAGGGTTGTCCTGGGGGGCAACTTTGATTCATTGGAGTCTCAAATGAGAAAAAAGATCGCATTTGTTTTTCCAGGCCAGGGTTCGCAGTCTGTAGGCATGGGAAAACTTCTGGCCGAGCAGGCACCGTGGGCTCAAGAGGCCTACTTATCTTTGGACAAAAACCTGGGCATATCTTTGAGCAGATACTGTTTTGAGGGCCCGGAATCGGAGCTTTTGCGTACGGAAATTACCCAGCCAGCCATTGTGGCCACCAGTTCTCTTTTATGTCAGAGTCTGATTCGGGAGGGAATTTCACCGGACTGCACAGCCGGACACAGTGTAGGTGAATATTCAGCACTGGTGGCCAGTGGGGCTTTGGACATTGAAAGTGCAGTATCACTTGTACATATTCGTGGAAAATTGATGGATGCTGCCTGTCCTCAGGGGACTGGCTCTATGGCTGCTTTGATTGGAATGAATGAAGAACAGGTCACTCTGATGATAGAGAAACTGGATCTGGGTGGGGAAAGCCTGGATATTGCGGGCCTGAACTGTCCGGGTCAGGTTGTAATTGCCGGACATGTGAATGCCTTGAAGACTGCGGTTGAAAAAATCAGGGAGTTTGGTGGCCGCATGGGAATGATGTTGTCCGTGAGTGGTCCATTTCATTCAAGATTGATGGCCTCGGCTGAACGGGAACTTTCTGAGAAATTGCAGGCAGCTTCGTTTACCGATGCAAAAATTCCGGTTTATCCCAATGTAAATCCTGTTGCGGTTACTGACCGTGAAAAAATTAAAGCCTGTCTGATGGCCCAGCTGACCAAACCCGTATTGTGGGAAAAAACTATTGTGCAGATGATTGCAGATGGAGTAGTTGCCTTTGTGGAGTTTGGCGGTGGTAATGTGCTTTCAGGCATGATTCGCAAAATTGACAAACAGGCGCAGGTCTACCCTGTCTCAGAGCCCAAAGATGTGGCCAAGGTATGCGAGACACTGCGTTCCAATCAGATGGTGGGAGCCTGATGTTTACCTCATTGAAAGATAAGGTCGTAATTGTTACCGGGGCATCCAGAGGAATTGGTCTTGCCATTGCAAGATCTCTGGCTGAGGCAGGTTGCAAGGTAGGGTTGGTGGCTACGAATCTCGAAGTAGTACAAGGGGTTGCCAAGGAACTGGAGTCTGAGTTTCAGGCCAAAGTGCTTCCTTTGAAGGCAGATGTAAAAGTAGCTGAAGAAGTACAGGCAGTGGTGGATCAGGTAACTGAGGTTCTAGGCGATGTTGACTTTTTGGTTAACAATGCCGGAATCACTCGGGACAATCTTTTGATTCGCATGAAATCGGAAGAATGGGATGAGGTGATGGACACCAACCTGAAGGGTCCATTTCACTTTGCGAGAGCGGTTTGCAAGGGCATGATGAAACGCCGTAGCGGCTGTATTATTAACATTTCATCCGTGGTAGGTCTGATGGGAAATCCAGGCCAGGCAAACTATGCATCGGCTAAGGCAGGGGTCATCGGGTTGACAAAAACCCTGGCAAGGGAACTGGCCCCAAGAAATATCAGAGTAAATGCCATCGCCCCCGGGTTTATTATGTCGAGTATGACAGATAAAATTCCGGACAAGACCAGGGAAGAACTGTTGTCTAAAATTCCTCTGGGGTATTTTGGAGAAGCCAAACAGGTTGCGGATTGTGTGTTATTTTTATTGTCCGACAGGGCAAGTTACATTACCGGTAGCGTGATCCAGGTTGATGGTGGATTAAACATGTAGCAAGGGAAGGAAAATCATGTCAGAAGCTATGACTGAAAAAGATACTTATGAAAGAGTAAAGGCAATTGTTGCCAAGCAGCTGGGGGCAGAAGATGATGCCATTACCGCAGAAGCAAATTTTGTAGAAGATCTACGAGCTGATTCATTGGATATTGTAGAACTGATTATGGCCTTAGAGGAGGAATTTGATGTAGAGATTCCTGATGAAAAGGCCGAGGCTATGAAAACAGTGCAATCAGCTGTTGATTACATTATTGCCAATACAAAAAATTAACTGATTTAAACCGGTGGATTTTCTTAGAAAGTACCACCGGTTTTCGCTATGTTTCAGAGGGAGAATCGCATGGAAAGGGTAGTCATTACAGGAATCGGTTCTGTGTCAGCACTAGGGCACGACTCCAACACCATGTTTCAGAATCTGTTATCAGGGGTTTCAGGTGTAGGCCCGATCTCGCATTTTGATACCGAGGGCCACGACACTAAAATTGCCGCAGAGGTGAAAGATTTGCCTGTTGAGAAATATTTTGATGTAAAGTCCTTGAAAAAGTTTGACCGCTTCTCCCAGTTTGCCTGGATTGCTGCCGAGGAGGCCATGAAGCAGAGCGGCTTGCAATTAGAACAGTTGGATCTACATCGCGCAGGGGTACTTATTGGTTCTGGAATAGGTGGGATTATGACGCTTGAGGCGACTATGGAGCAGTATCGGCTTCGTGGCACCAAAGGGGTATCGCCATTTTTTATCTCCAATCTGATTTCTAATGAAGCCGGAGGCAATGTTGCCATTCGCTACGGTTTTAAAGGCATGAACTTTGGAATTGTATCGGCCTGTTCCACGGGAACACATTGTATTGGAGAGAGCTTTAAAGCCATCCGCTACAAAGAGCAGGATATCATGATAGCTGGGGGTACTGAGGCTTCAATTACACCTTTGACCGTGGCCGGATTTTCCAATATGAAGGCTATGAGCCGTAATAATCAGAACCCTAAAAACGCCTCCAGACCATTTGATAGGGATCGGGATGGATTTGTAATTGGAGAAGGTTCAGGGGTACTGGTCATGGAATCTTTGACACATGCCAAAAAACGCGGTGCCAATATTTTAGCTGAGGTGATTGGTTACGGGGCTACATGTGATGCCCACCATATTACTGCAATTGCTCCTGGAGGCGAGGGTATGGCCAGGGCCATACAACTGGCATTGAGCCAAGCCGGAACCGGGTTGGATTCTGTGGATTATATTAATGCTCATGGGACCTCGACCCCTATCGGGGACAAGTATGAAACTGAGTGCATCAAGTCTGTGTTTAAAGAGCATGCCTACCGCTTAAGTGTCAGTTCCACAAAATCCATGATTGGGCATCTTTTAGGGGCTGCCGGTGGGGTGGAGTCTGTTGTTTGTGTCAAGTCACTTCTTGAGCAGTGTGTTCATCCGACCATGAATCTTGACAACCCAGATGAAGGCTGCGATCTGGATTATGTAGCCAAAGAGGCCAGACAGAAAAAAGTAACCGTGGTATTAAAAAATTCGATGGGTTTTGGAGGGCATAACGCTGCTTTGCTGTTTCGGGCTTTTTCATGAACCTCGATGAACGCCTCAGTAAGGCTGAGAGGGTTTTACAATACCGCTTTTCCAATCGACAGTTTTTGTTGCAGGCTTTGATGCACAGGTCTTTATCTGAATACCTGGGTCTGGGTTTTCATTATGAAAGAATGGAGTTTCTTGGTGATTCCCTGTTAGGCCGTTTTGTTTCGGAAAAACTTTACAGGGAATCTGCAGCCGAGCCAGGAGTATTAACCCAGAGTCGGGCGGCTTTAGTATCGGGAAAAACATTAAAAGCCGTGGCCCGTGAGCTTGAGCTTGATGACTGTGTTCTGGTCATGTCACATCTGAGACTAAGTTCAGGAGAGCTTAGCGGAAATTTTATTTCGGATATTGTTGAGAGCCTTTTAGCAGCCGTTTGGCTTGATGGTGGCGAAAAAGAGTTTGAAAAGGTTTCTGAGCACATTTTGGGCTTTTGTAACCCGTCTGAGTTGCCACTTAGAGATTCTAAGTCAAGACTGCAAGAAATTTGTCTTAAAGCTACAAAATTATTGCCTGTATATGCTAGCATTTCAGAAGAGGGAAGGCATGTGGTTCAGGTTAGTTGTGAAGGCCTGGGTTTGGCTTCCGGAGTAGGACGCAGCAAAAAAGAAGCAGAGCAGATGGCAGCAAGTTCCCTGATTCAACAATTAGACAATAAAGGTTCCTGATGGAAACCCTGAAGGTATCCTCTGGAACTCAATCTAAAGCTGTAGCTGGTGCTATGGCCCAGATCTTTGAAAGAGAAGACAAGGTTTGTATTCAGGCAATCGGTGCAGGTGCTGTCAATCAGGCCGTCAAGGCCATAGCCATTGCCCGGGGATTTATGGCTCCTAAGGGAATTGAGCTGTTTGTGCAAATCGCATTTGTGGATTTATCGATTGATTCCCAGGAGCGCACAGGCATTAAGTTTGTTGTCCTTGCTCGGACAGTCTAGGCAATCAGAATATGGCAAATCTTGATCTAAGTTCTGTCATTGAAGCAAATCTGAGAGCAGTTCAACTCAACCCGGATGATTTTTTTGCTCATTTTAACCTTGCCAGGGCGTATGAGTGCAAAGGCCGAATGGAAGAGGCTTTAATTGCCTACCAAAAAGCGGTTACGATTAATCCAAAAGATCCATTTGTTCGACAGGCACTAGCTGAGCTCTTTGTTCGCTTTGGTCAGCCTCAGCAGGCTAAACTTGTGTTCCAAAGGCTGATTGCGGAAAGGCCAGACTTTGTGCCAGCCCATATCGGTCTGGCCAGACTTCTGGTTTTGGAGGGACAGAAAGAAGAATCCATAGTTCGTCTGAAACGCTCGTTAAATCTCGACCCGGATCTGGATGAGGCTTATTACCTTCTGTTTTGTGTTTACAAAGAAATTGGATTTGTAAAAGAAGCCATAAACAGTATCCAGCAAGCTATCAGAATCAGGCCCCGTTATTATCTGTATTTGCGGGACAAGGCGGCTTTTCTCAATCAGATTGGCGAGAAAAAAAATGCTTTGTACGAGATTCGCAGGGCATTGGCCAGCTATCCACAGGATAGATTCAGTCTGGAACTGGCAGCCGAGCTGGCTCACGAAAGTGGGGACTATGTTTCGGCAGAACGATACTTGAATCTGCTTATGGATATTGAGCCTTACTCTGTAAAGGGATTGTCCCTCAAAGGTCAGTGGCTGGTAAATCAGGGGAAGCTGGAGCAGGCTGAGGCTGTGTTTCGGCAGGTCTTCAAAATACGCCCGGATTGCCAGGATGTTTTGCCTGATCTTGCCAGACTCCATGTTATGAAAACCCAGTATTCTTCTGCATTGTCAGTTTTGTCCCGGTTTAAAATGGGGGGCACTGAAAAAACAGAGATTCTGTTGTTGAAGGTCGAGGCTTTGATTGGGGTCAAAAATTTTTTGGAAGCTGGCAATATACTTAAGGAGCTATTGGAACAAAGAGTGTATCAGGAGGATGTCTTTTATTGGTTAGGGGAACTGGGGATATATAGACATCAGGCCCAGGAAGCATTGAGCTATTTTCGTCTGGGATGGGAACTGGAGCCGAAAAAAGCCCGTTGTTTAAGAAGGATAGCTGAGATTGAGGATTCCTTGGGGCATGTGGAGGAAGCAAGGCAGGCCTTTGAACTTCTGGCCGAACTGGAAAAAAATACAATTTATGAAGATAAAGAGGATGAAACAAAGGATACAGGTTTAATAATACCCCAGGAATCTGAAGAACAAGGTGCTAAGGATTGGGAGAAAAAGTTAGCAGTCGAGGGAGAACAGCTTGAAAATCTAGTTGGATTTGGAGACTTTTTGTATTCCTGTGGCAATCTGGAAAAGGCCTTAAAACGCTGGGAAATGGCCAATGCTTTATATCCAGGTACTCTGCCACTTCTGTTAAGAATAGTGGAGGCTTTAAGAGTACAGGGCAATCTGGTGGAGGCTCTTAATTATCTTCAGAAGATGCGTGATGAATGGCCTGAGTCCGATCAGGTATTTCTTGCCGAAGTGTCTGTACTTCTGGAACATGGAAAACCAGATCAGGCTCTGTCAGTCTTAAGACAGATGAGAACCTTGTTTCCTGACCATCCTGAAGCTGAGGTTTTGGAGTTGAGGCTAGCTCGTCTTATGGATGAAACCATAAAGATGAAAAAGCTTAGTGACGAGATTCTTTTGAAAAATCCTTCTCATTTGCTGGCATTAAAAGTCAGAGGGTGGTTATGTATCCGTAGTGAGGATTATGTGACTGCCCGTTCTTGTTTTGAGCAGGTCTTAAAAATTACAGAAAATTCTGATGTGGAGTCATTGCATCAGATGGCAGGACTGGAAGAAAACAGTAAAAACTTTGCTCGAGCCTCGGCCTGTTATGAAGCAATTCTGCAACTTGAAGAAACAGCCTGGGTGCATGCCAGACTTGGTATGGTTCATGCCCAACTACTCAATCCGATGATGGCCATACATCATTTGCAGAAGTCTTTGCAGATGGATCCGGATCTGGAAGAAGCCCGGTTGAAACTGGCCAATATTTTTGTGGAACAGGAAGAGTTTCAAAAGGCAATGCTTTTGGTGGACCCGCTCTTAAGTCAGGAACGGTTTCTTGGTGAAGCAGCCATGATTATGGCCGTAAGCCTAGCTAAACTGAACCAGCATCATAAGGCCTTGCAGTGGCTGGACCTGATTAGAAAACACCAGCCTCTGGAACCAATGAACTGGTATTTGATGGCTCAGTCACTGGAATCGTTGCAGGAATGGGCAAGGGCCCATAAGGCCTACCGGAAGGTAATGGAACTTGCACCTGAGGATAGTCGTCTTTACGAATTTGCTCAGGAGTCTCTGGTGCGCTTGCCTGCATAAAGGGTCGGGCAAGTTGCAGTAACCTTGGTTGGGCCTCAATCATTCTGGCGCATACCTCGTTGAATTTTTCGATTTCTCCAAGTCTTGCAAATTGAGCTAGAGTGTAGAATTCCCTGATTTGCTCGGATAAAAGTCTTACATAGGCTCTGGCCTCTTCGGAGTTGACTTCAGGTTCTTTGGCTGGAAAGTATTGTTTTAAAACGGTGGTAAGAGCTTCTTTGAATACAGGGTCCATACGATCGGATTGCAGCAGGTGATGCACCTGTTCATAACTTGTTCTGTATCCCTGCCTGGCAGACAGGTGTTCATGCTCTTCTTGTAAATCTAACAGGGAATCCTGCAAAGGTTGTGCCTTTATGATCACTACTGACAGACAAAATAACAAGGCAAATCGGCCCAGCATAAATACCTCCTGGCTCAGCATATATCGACACAATCCTTAAAAAATATGCTATTTTTGAACTTATGACTATTTTTGAAAAAATTATCAATAAAGAGATTCCCGCTGATATTGTTTATGAAAATGAATGGGTGCTTGGCTTTCGTGACATTGCCCCGCAAGCACCGGTGCATGTTCTGTTTATACCCAAAAAACCGGTGGAAAATTTTCTTGAGGCATCTTTGGAAGAGGGTCTTATGGACAGGCTTTTTTCCGCAATTTATGAATTTGTGGAACAGGCAGGTTTAAATCGGGAACAGATTCGCCTGGTAACAAATTGTGGTGCATTGGCAGGGCAGTCTGTATTTCATTTCCATGTTCATCTTTTGTCAGGAAGAAACTTCTCGTGGCCACCAGGGTAGAAGATGACAGATCTCTGGTTCTAGCTGGTCTTCATAGAATTGTGCTATCGGGAGAAGACCGGGAGGCTGTTTTGGAAGATATCTTATCCTCCACAGATAACCAGAACCGGGCTACTCTGTCATTTATGCTGTATGGTTGCCTGAGGCACTGGCATTATATTGAGCCCAGGCTTTGTGAGTTTATCAAGGGAAAACCCCTGCCCCTGGATTTAAACATATTGCTTGTCTTTTTTTTGTTTCAGGCATTTGTGATGGACTCTGTGCCTGTTTATGCAGCCCGTGCTGAAATGATAAAGAGAATTCCCAGAAAATTTAAGGGCCTTAAAGGTGTACTGGATGGGGTGTTTCAGAATTTTTTGCGCAAGTATCCGGTTTTGCCGGAATTTCCCATACTGCCGGTCTGGTGGAAAAAAGCTCTGGAAAAACAGGCAGGAGGGGAATTTGTTAACCACCTGCTAAGCCGGTGGAATAAGACCCCTGAGGTTTATGTTTTTTCCAAGCCTTCGGCATCGGATGAGTTTAGTTTTGAAAAGTTAGGGCAAATGGATAAGGCGGATCGTGCCCAACGAATTGAAATGGGAGATTTGATCTGTGATCCTGCTTCGTATCTGGCGGCTTATCTTTTAAAACCTGCTCATGGTGAAAAGATTATGGATCTATGTGCCGCTCCTGGTAACAAGTCTGTGGCTCTGTTACAAATCTGCCCCACCATTCATTTGACCTCAGTTGAAATTCAGGAATCCAGAGCAAAAATTCTTGAAAAGAGGCTCAAGGGCCGTGCCTCGGTAGTTATGGCTGATGCTCTTGAAGTGTTAAGTCAGGCGCAAGAAGGCAGTGTGGATGCCATTTTATTGGACGCTCCCTGTTCGGCCTGGGGTACTGCTTTGTTGCACCCGGAATATCTCCTGCACAAAGAGGAAAATCAAGGTGAATCACGGATACAGAAAGAACTCCTGAGGAAAGCCTACAGGGCTTTGCGCAATGGAGGCAGACTCATATATAGTGTCTGCACATTTTGTGAGGCGGAAACAGTCGAGTTGGGCCAGAATTTTTTGAATGAATTTGGGGGATTTCTGGTAAACCGGAATCTGACTTGCCCGGCCCCGTTGCAATGGCATCCTAGTGGCCCTGGTTACTTGTTGCTGCCTCATGAGGAAGGTTCTACGATTTTTTGGTATATGAGTCTGACAAAGCAGTTGACAGGTGGTGTTGAGTGAAGCTGTTCTGGCTTGTTCTGAAACGCACCCTGTTTTTTCTGTTTGTCTTCTTTCTGTTGATTGCCGGAGCGTTTTACCTGTTTAAGGCCGCAAAGGGGATTTTTCGATCCGAGGAGTTTCTGGTACCTGATTTTCTGGGAAAATCAATAACCTGGGTTCTTGAGAATCAGCCTGATGGTATTGAAATAGAGATTGTCGAAAAAAAGGAATCCAATAAGGTTCCTGGGGATCATGTTCTGGATCAGAGACCAAGGCCAGGTACTAAGATAAAAAAAGGTAGAACAGTTCTTCTGGTACTGTCTTTAGGGATTGAATCTCAAAAAATTCCATCCCTTATTGGGTTAAGTCTAAGAGATGCCGGTTTGATTCTAAGAAATCAGGGTCTGATTACAGGCCGCATTTCTTACTGGTATGTGAATTCCGGTATGGAGGGAAAGATTCTGGCATATTATCCATCCTCAGAAATTCCAGTGGCCAGAGGTGAGGCTGTCAATCTGCTTGTGGGAGCACAACCCCCCAGTAAAATCCGGCTTCCTTCTTTTGTTGATAAGCCTTTGGCACAGATAATCCCAGAACTGGAACAAACCGGCCTGCCTCAACCTCAGATTGATTATTCCTATGATCCCCTAAAAAAGGACAATGTTGTTCTGGCCCAGTTGCCTCTGCCTGGCCAGGAGTTACTGGTGGCACAGGGGAAACTGGGCTTAACTGTTAATCGATTATCCTCCAGTTCAGGGACAGCCGGATTTAACAGAACTCGTGTAGAAATTACCCTGCCTTCCGGGCTTCGGTCCCACAATCTTCGGGTTGAACAGGTTGATTCCAACGGTTCCAAGGTGATTTATAGAGGGCTGCATGAACCGGCCTCCGTATATGGGCAAGATGTTCAGTATAGTGGACAGGGTTATTTGAATCTGTATCTTGATGACATATTTTACCAGCGCATCGGCTTAGGTGGGGAAAGGTAGAAAATGGCTTTGAACTATGACGAAATTGCTTTGGCGGATGCGTTTAAGCGAGATCCCTTAATGGATGTATCCTTAAGCAACTTGATCGTCAAGGAACGCTATAAGGTCTTGAAGCTGTGGGCAGAGACATCGAGAACCAATATTTTTACGGCCTATGATCTGAAAGAGCAGAAGCCAGTGCTGGCCCACATCGTAAAAAATCATCTTTTCCGACAGGGTGAAGAGCTGCAGAAATGGATTAAATCTGTAAAATCAATGCGTAGATTAAAAGAGCCTGGCTGGTGTTTTGAACTTCTGGATCTGGATATATGGAAAAAGAAACTGGTTTGTGTGACAGCCCCGTTTGATGGATTGACTTTAAGTCATATTCTATCCAGTGAGAGGGAACTTCCTCTGAACTTTGTCTTGAAGATTCTAAGCAATGTGGCTGGACTTCTAAGCAAGGCTGCAACCTTGGGTTATCCGTCCAGAAGTATTACTCGAGAAGATTTGTTTGTGAATCCTGAAGGTGAAATTCGCCTTTTACGCTTCACCCCATCCCGTATGGAAGGGTTGAGTCCGGAACAGGTGAGGGATGTGACCCCAGATCTGTACTTCCTGTCCTGTCTGATTTATGAGCTTTTTTGTTATGAAATTCCCTTTACCCAAAGCCGCAGGCATATTGATTTGGAGAGGGCCCATTTTATGGCCAAACTAAAAACCAGAAAAAACCAGTCACAGAAGGACCTTTTTGGTCCGATTGTGGATCTTTTTGTCATGTGTTCTGGTAAAGATTCCGATAACAGGATAGATACAATGGAGGTTCTGATTCAGAAACTTCAAAAGTTATGGCAGGAATCACTAAGGCTTCATAATGCGGCAGAGATGAAAACAGAACGGGAACAGTTAAATTCAGCATTTGATGTTGTTTATGCCTTAAGAGGGGAATCAAGTCCCATTCCTCCCACGGCTACAGAAAACGCGTATTCCCGGGTATGGCAAAAAAACCAGATCCCTTCGGAAGCCGATACTGAGTTTGTCTTTCGTATTATTGCAGTGCTGATCATCGTGCTTTCTTTCTGTTACAAGTTTTTTCAGGGGGGGAGCTGATGCAGATCGCCCCATCCATCCTGAGTGCAGATTTCTTAAGTCTATCCAGTGATTTACCAGTCCTTTCACAGATGGGGATTTCTGTGTTGCATCTGGATGTGATGGATGGGCATTTTGTACCCAATCTGACATTTGGTCCTCCACTGATTTCCTCAATCAAGCCGCACTGGCCAGGTATTCTGGAAGCTCATTTGATGATGACAAACCCAGATGATCATCTAAAGGCATTTGTTTCGGCTGGTTGTAATAGAATCATTGTGCATCAGGAAGTGTGCTGGCATCTGCACAGGACATTACAAACCATTAAAAATCTGGGAGCAGAGGCAGGGGTAGTCCTTAACCCGGCTACACCGGTTGAAACAATTTCAGAAATATTACCCTTTGTGGATCTGGTTTTATTAATGACGGTGAATCCTGGTTTTGGTGGTCAAAGCTATCTTGCATTTGTGGAAGAAAAAATTAAGAAACTTGTAAATTGGCGTAAGGGGAATTCCTATCTGATTGAGGTTGATGGTGGAATCAAGGCAGAACATTTGTCTGGATTACAGTCCATGGGTGTGGATTTGGCCGTAGTTGGTTCTGCCCTGTTTAATCAAAATCCAGTGTCTGAAAACTTAAAGGATTTGTTGACCCATGTCACATCAAATATCTAAAAAGACATTGGAGGCTTTAAATGCCCAGCTCCGTTCCCGAAATGTGGACGGTTTATTACAATTGACGGCGAGAATTCAGATAGATAATCCAAATTCCCTGATCTCAAGGCTTTATACGGCCCGTGGTTTGATGTTAACCCGAAAATATGCTGAGGCCTCGGATATTCTTGAGACTATTGTATTGCCGTTTCCCCGATTCAAAAAAGTATTTCTCGATTATTTGAAGTGTCTGAATCTGGCTGGCAGAAAATTGCAATGGGAAGTTCAGGCACAAAGATTTCTGGAATATCATTTTTCAGAAAAGGTAATTCTTGGATTGGCCCGCCGCTATTTCAAGACTAAGCACTGGGAGCAGGCCCATCAGCTGCTGGCCCGTTTGTTATCGGGGACCAAACAGGCTCAATATTGGGAAAAGAAGCTGGCTTTGCCTTTAGGAAGGGTATTTTATGAGATGGGAAATTTTAAGGAAGCGTTAAAGTTTCTGGAAATTTCTGGCAGTGACTCGTCCCTGTTTCTTCAGGCCCGCATTTATTCGGGAATGGGGCAGATGGGTAAGGCTCATTCACTGATCGCTCATGTTTCCGATAAAAATCACCCAAGAATTGCCAGGTTCAGGCTTAGTCTGGCTAGAAAATCTGGAAATCAGGAATCGGAAATTCAGGCCCTGGAGGAACTTCTGAATCACCAATGTTCCCCAAAAGACAGGGCCTTACAGCTCTACAGATTGGGGAATCTATACTGCAAGGCACAGGATTATGACAGGGCAGTACGCATATTTCATTCCCTGCAGGCCTTAGTACCTGCAAACTTAAAAATTCTAGGTCTGAGGATTCATTGCCTGGAACAGGCTGGTTCTTTTTCAAAGGCTTTTGAACTGTGTCTTAAATTTCACCGCCGTTCTCCTTTTCATGTTAATAATCTCAGGACAGGAGTACGATTGGCACTGAATTTAGATAAATCGGATCAGGCGTATTCTCTTTTAAAAGGTGCCTGGCTTTGTGGCATTAAGGATACAGGATTGCGGATTCAATTAGCTGAGCTGTGCTTGAAACGATTGGATAGCAAAGAAGCAAAAAGAGTTCTTGAAGGTGTTTTAGAGGAATCTGGAGCAGATTCAAGAGTATATGGATTGATGGCTACGGCCTGGGAACTGGAAGGAAATATGCGGATCAGCACCTACTACAGGGAGCTCATGCGCAAATTTTCTGTATCATCAGCGGCCTGAATTGCTTTTCTTCCCTGAATCAATCTGGTATAAAAGAGAAATTCCGAAATTTAGATCTTTTTGAAGGAGGATTCATGAACAAGACGGAACTGGTCAAAGCTGTTGCAGATCGCGCTTCCATTTCTCAGGCAGATGCAGCCAAGGCACTGGATGTGTTTCTGGATACAATTAAGGGTAGTTTGAAGGATGGAGACTCAGTACAACTGATTGGATTTGGTTCTTTTAAGGTTGCTGAGCGCAAAGCCAGAAAAGGAATCAATCCCCAGACAAAAAAAGAAATTACAATTGCGGCCACTCGTGTGCCCAAGTTTGTTCCTGGAAAAGAATTTAAAGATATTCTGTCCAAGAAATAAACATTACCTTTTTTGTTGTGAAACCGCTGGAAAGAGAACTTTCCAGCGGTTTTTCTTTGACAGCTTTTTAGGGTTTCGTTATACTCCTTGTCCTCTTTAAGAGGCTATCTAGTCCTGTATAAAGGAATCCAGCATGAAAGAAAACTTGAAAATGAAATTGCTTGCAGTGCTAGCCCTGTTGTTGGGTAGTATTTATGTGAGCGCACCATCCCTGGGTCTGTTTCCTACGGTAAATGACATAGACCAGAACGGAATTCTGACTGAGGTAGATTTCCGGGCGTATCATAAAGAACGGCTGCAGAAAGACCCCCAGTTCCTTAAGCAGTATGATGCCGATTCTGATGGGGTCCTTAGTGAGGACGAATGGGCTAGTGTTATGGCCACTGAAAAGGACAGGCTTGGACTGGAAAGAGATCCCCGCGGTCTTCGCAAGTTTTTTTATGATAGGGAAGTTACCCTTGGGCTTGATCTTCGTGGTGGTATCGATTTGATTTACAAGGTGGAGTCTCCAAACGAACTTCAGTCGTCTCAGGAGTATGCAGCACTGGTTAGAAAAACAGTGGAGGTTTTAAAAAACCGCATTGATATGTTAAAAATCACTGAGCCTGTGGTTCAGAGGTATGACGATACTCACATCCGCGTGCAACTGGCAGGAAATTTTGATGAAGCCCAGGTCAAGGCTGTCATGGGACAGACCGATCTTTTGAAGTTCCAGAAGGTGGCGGGACATGCAGACAGTCCAGTTCAGTTTGGAGCCAATGCCAATGACCCAAGGTATGAAATTGTCCCTTCAACAATCCCCCGCGGCAAAGACGGTCAACCTACCGGTGAGCGGACATTTTATCTTTTGGAGCGGGATGTGCCTTTGACTGGGGACACCATCGACGGGGCTTTCCCCAGTTTTGATCAGTTTGGGAAACCCCAGATCAGTCTGCGCTTCAATTCCGAGGGTGCCAAAATTTTTGCCTCACTGACCCGTGGTATGGTAGGAGAGCAGCTGGCTATTGTTCTTGGTGGGGAAGTATATATGGCCCCCAATATCAAAGAGGCCATTACTTCTGGTGAATGCAGTATCGAAGGTGCTTTTGATGTGAACTATGTTCGTGGCATTGTAGATGTTTTAAAAGCTGGTTCCCTGCCATCCAGGCTGGTATTGGAAAACGAGGCCAAGGTTGGAGCAACTCTGGGCCAGGATTCGGTAGATCGTGGTCTTAGAGCTGGTCAGATGGGGCTTGTCCTGGTGTTTGTTCTGATGATTGCCTGGTATGGCAAGGCAGGGATTTTAGCCTGTTTATCGCTAAGTCTGAATCTTTTACTTCTATTAACCATCCTGATACTTTTGAAGGCGACTTTGACTCTTCCTGGTATTGCTGGATTGATTCTGACTGTGGGCATGTCAGTTGATGCCAACATTTTGATATTTCAAAGGATTCGCGAAGAATTACAAATTGGTAAAACGCCAATTGCAGCGATTGAGGCTGGATTTGAAAAAGCCCTTTCCGCCATTCTGGATTCCAACATCACAACCATTCTTACCTGTCTGATTCTTTTTAATTTTGGTTCAGGGCCTTTGCAGGGTTTTGCGGTAACTCTGACCATTGGAATTATGACTAGCATGTTCACTGCCATTATTGTGACAAAGGTTTTGATGTATACATTTATGGTCAGCAAAGACAACAGGGCATTCTCGGTTTAAGTGAGGTTTGATGTGAATATTGATTTTGTAGCTTCCCGCAAAACATTTTATGGAATTTCCCTGTTACTGGTTTTGGCCTCCCTGTTTTTTATTATCCAAAAAGGGATCAATTTCAGTGTGGAATTTCGTTCCGGTTCAATTCTGAAAATCCATTTTAACGAGTCTAATGTAAGTAAGGCTGAGATTGAGGCAATTCTTGCCAGTTCCCAATTTTCAGAAAAATTTATTCAGCCTGTGGTGGTTGAGACATCCAGTACCAATATGCAGGGCGGGGCTGGTAAGGAATTTCAGATTACATCCGGTTTTATTGTGGACCAGGCCAATGAAACAGAGGCTGATCATCTGCTGGAGCTTGAGCTTCAGAAGACATGGCCATCGGCAACTGCCCTTGAGTTTGTTAATATTGGACCAACTATTGGGGAAGATCTGAAGGAAGCAGCACTGGTATCTGTCTTTTTATCGATCCTGGTGGTGCTAGTGTACCTAGGTGTTCGATTTGATAAGCGCAATGCTGTAATTGCAGTAGCTGGAGTCACTCAGGTAGTGCTGATTGTACTTGGAGTATTTGCTCTGGTACAGGAAGAGTTTTCCTCGGCAACCATCGCGGCCTTTTTGGCCTTGATAGGGTATGCCTTAAATGACACTATTATCATTTTTGACAGGATCCGCGAAAATGTCAAATTTATGCGCCGTGAAAAAATTGAGGTAGTGATTAATGCATCCATCAATCAGACTCTGGGAAGAACTATCAAAACATCACTAACCACATTTTTGCCCGTATTGACCATGTTTTATTTTGGAGGCTCCGGGCTTCACAGTTTCAGTATGGTTATGTTAATTGGCCTGATTGTTGGGACCTATACATCCATTTGTCAATCCGCCACCGTTTTGGTGGATTGGGAGTCTGCTCCCGAAGTTGTTGAGGAATAGTTCAGGGAATCTGATAAATCAGCACCATACACAGAAGGTAGGTGCTGATGGTGGA
This sequence comes from Candidatus Cloacimonadota bacterium, assembly GCA_019454875.1. Taxonomy (GTDB): domain Bacteria; phylum Muiribacteriota; class UBA6191; order UBA6191; family UBA6191; genus UBA6191. The sequence continues at coordinate 28,608 of JACFNL010000006.1, forward strand.
AGCGTCCAGCCACTTGAGCTGATGTTCCTGGATAGAAGTTCTTTCCCTTTGAGGGTCAAACCCACGGACCTCCATGGCAATAGCTAACTGATCTGCTCTTTGCATGGAACTTTGTAACAAGGGGATCATAAGGCTTTGAATTACTCTGGCTTTTTTGCTGAGATTTCCTCGTTTCAGGCTTGCCCCCCTGGCTTCCTGGGCACGACGGATTTTTTTAAGTTCTTCAAACAGCACAGGAATGAACCTTAGGGAAATACTCATCATCAGAGCAAATTCCTCAGCTGGAAATCCGAATCTTTTGAATGGCTTTAAGAGTTTGTCCAGTGCATAGGTGATTTCTACGGAACTTGTGCTTAAGGTTAAAAGGGAAGATGCCAGTAAAATGGTCAGTACTCTCAGGGAGAAAAATATCCCCTTCTCCAGTCCTTCCTGAGTGCCAGCCAGCCCAAAAATCTCGAAGGTAACAGTGTGGGATTCGGGGATTTCCGAGGCAAAACTGATCCAGTTCATAAAAAATGTAAATCCCAAAAGTATAAGAAATGGAAAATATCCTGAAATCAGAAGACGCAGGGAAAATGGTAACATCCTGATTAACAGAAGTTCTGCCAAAACTACAGCCAGAAGCTCCCAGGAACTTTTAAACTGAAAAATCAGAATACAGTGAACTAACAGAATCAGAATCTTTAATACCGGGTGAATGCGGTGCAGAAACGAATTTCCTGGTATGGATTGTCCTAGAACTAAATGTGTTGCCTGAGTCATACTTGTCGAAGCATACCATAGGGGGTAGAATGATGGGCAAATTGGACTGTTGGCTTTAGGAGGATTATGCGACCAGAGGTATTGGGGTTAATTTTAGCAGGGGGCAAGGGGACTCGTCTTGAGCCTCTTACAAAATACAGGGCAAAACCATCCGTTCCTTTTGGTGGCCGTTATCGAATCATCGATTTTGTCTTGAGTAATTTTGTAAATTCAGGAATTTATTCGATTTATGTCCTGACCCAGTTCAAGTCACAATCGCTAACAGAGCACATTCATGATGTATGGGCCTTTAGCACCATCATTCCAAATCAGTTTGTGACCTGTGTTCCGGCGCAAATGAACACCGGGGATTACTGGTACAAGGGCACAGCCGATGCCATTTTTCAGAATATGAATCTGATTCGTGAACGAAACCCCCATGTAGTAGCCATTTTTGGCGGAGACCATATCTATAAGATGGATGTCTCTGCAATGGTCAGGTATCACCACGACAAGTCGGCGGATTGTACCATTGCCGCCATTGCTGTACCAATTGAGGAGGCTTCAGCCTTCGGGGTATTACAAATCGATTCGGACTGGAGAATTATCGGATTTGAAGAAAAGCCAAAAAACCCGACTCCATTGCCAAATGATCCAACTATGGCTCTGGTCAGTATGGGAAATTATGTTTTTAACACCCGTGAACTGATTCGTTCCCTGGAGATTGATGCAGATGATCAGTCAAGCACTCATGACTTTGGTAAGGATATTCTGCCCAAAATGCAGAAAGATGGCCGCCTGTTTGCTTATGACTTCCGTCGTAACATCATTCCTGGGGCCAATCCTGGTGAGTTAAACGACTACTGGAGAGATGTAGGAACCCTGGAGGCCTATTATGAGGCCAATATGGATTTAAGAAGTGTGCGGCCAGTCTTTAATCTTTATAACAAAGACTGGCCGATTCGCTGTGAGGTTAAAAACAGTCCTCCAGCCAAGTTTGTGCATTTAGGCCCGCACCGTACCGGACAGGCCATTAACTCGATTGTATGCGAGGGAGCGATTATTTCCGGGGCTACCATCAAGGACAGCGTGATCAGTTCGGATGTTCATGTCCACAGCTATTCTACTGTGGATGGCTGTATTCTTATGGATTCTGTGGAAGTGGGGCGAAACTGCTCTTTAAGGCGATGTATCATTGATAAGCATGTCCGTATTCCGGATAACACAACCATTGGATATGATCTGGAAGAAGATAAAAAACGCTGGACCGTTACCGATGGGGGTATTGTTGTAATTGAGAAGTCCCGTAAATTTCTGGCCTGATTGTAGTACCGCCAAATTGGATTACTGCTCGCAGAATAGGGTCTATCATGTTATATAAGCGTTTATGAAACTGCAATATTACTCCCTTAGACCTTCGGCAGATGCTGAAGCAACTTTTGCCCGATTTTTTGAATGGTTTTATGATCAGATGATGGATGAAACCGTAGACAATAGTGATTTGGCCTGTGAAACATTGTATATGCTTGAGTGTGGTCAGATGGACTACAAGGCAGGAATGCAGCAGGCCATTGAACAGGGAAATGCGGCTTTACAGTTAAAACTGATGAATATGGATCCTCGTAATGCAGCTTTGGAACCCGAGTATTATGGGGATGTGGACAAGGTTCTTTACGCCAGAAACAAGCCGTTTTTATGGCTGTGGAGTGCGTTTGACAAGTTGCCCATCTCCAGAAATACCTTGTTTGCTTTTCCTTTCCGTCGTTTGTTAGGAGGATTTTTGTTCCGTCATCTAGGCGAGAATGTGAAGCTCTTCCACAATATAGAAATTACCTACGGATACAATCTTGTGATTGAGGACAATGTGGTGATTCATAGAGATGTGCTTTTGGATGACAGAGGTGGCATTACCATCGGAAAAAATGCCTCAGTTTCTGATTATGCAAACATATATTCGCACACACATTCCAGTAACGAAATTGCCGATGTTACCCTGCATCATACCGTTATTGGTGCCAATGCCAGGGTAACTTACCATGCTACAGTTTTGTCAGGATCAAGCCTTGGAGAGTGGTCCATTCTTGGAGCCATGGGTCTGGCAACCAGGCCGATTGAAGAAAAGCAGATCAAGGGTGGCATTCCGGCCCGTCCCTTAGGCGTGGTGGAACCACGAGGACTTCCTTCATAATTTATTAAATTTGACCGCTTTTTGTCCGATTCAACGGTAAGAGTCTGCCTTTTTTTTGGCGACTTGTAACCTTGGAGTGAAGCGGATGTTTAATTACAAGTCGGTTGCATGGCTATTGATTCTGCACCTGGTTTTACAGCCATTTTTGTTGGTTGGTACAGTGCTTTTTGCAGAAGAGGGGGATTCGGCCCCTGTGCGTCGAACTTTGAACAGAAGAAGCACTAATCCGGATCAATCACCCCCTGCTGCCCAGAATCAGGGTGAGGCGGCAACCAGTGAAAATTCTGAAACTTCCGGAACTGATACAGCTTCAGGCCCAGCAACTACAACAGGTGGCAGGCAAAGGATTCTGACTTCCATGAGCCAAAATAGAGGCTCTGTGGCCAATACCTCTTCAGCCACCGAGGTGTCCTCATCTCTTGCACTACAGGACACAGCCTATCGGGAATCTTTGGACATCCTATCGCCTGATGACACTTCCCCGGTTCTGGCAGAATCTGTTTTTGGAGCCAAGGGCAAGGTCAGAATCAACTTGGTAGCAGACAATGTGGAAATTAAAAGTATCATGGATTATCTGGCCACAGAATACAGAATCAACATCGTATCCAAGGAGATTGCCACTAACAACCGTATTAAGACCTCACTTTACGATATTCCACTGGAAACCGTATTTCAGGTACTTCTTGAGCAGTCCAATCTGTCCTATGAAAAAAGAAACGGGATTATATATCTTCAGGATCGGGGCCGTGGCCAGGATTATTTTCTGGAAGAACGGTTTTTTAAGTTGAAGCAGTTTGCCGACTTTGATTTTGCGGGAAAGCTTATCGATAACATTTCTACTTCAAGGGGCAAAAAGATCCTTCCCAATCCGGAAAAAAAGGCCTACTTTGTGGTTGAGTACAAGGCCAATCTGGAAAGAATTCAAAAGACCCTGGGTGATCTAGGATACCTTGACATCATTGATCCTGATTCATCGGTATATTCCCACCATTATCTGGCCTACAACTATGTGGATCCCAAAGTTGTGGATGAGATCATTAAAAAGCACCAGACCAAGGATGGAAAAGCCATTCCTGATGCCAAGTCCAACCGTTATATTGTGTTTGATACCAATGCCGCCTTTGAACTAATGAAGCAGGCTCTGGATTTTATTGATGTACCCCCAGGCCAGGTGTTTGTAGATGTAAAATTTCTGGATCTGAATGATGATGACACCAAGAGGATTGGTATGTCCCAGGTTGTGGACTGGAATGGAAACACCAATGATCAGGACAAGTTTCAGTTTTCTTTGGCTGCTGATGTGACCCGCGCCTTAAACTGGCAAGTCAGTCCTGTTGTAAATCTGGGCATGTCAGGAAACCATGATCTTTTAAACACCAAGATTATTAACAATCCCAAGGTAATGGTCATGAATAATGACACAGCCAATATTCAGGTTACTGAGAATTTCCCCTATGTCACCAATGAAAACAGCAATGGTGTGATTTCTTCCCAGATCAATCAGGTACCTATTGGAGTGCAGTTAAATGTTACTCCCAAAATTAATGCTAATGGTGAAGTCACCATGACACTGGAGCCTAAGGTGACTGTACTGAAGGATGTAAAAATCATTACCACCAAGGTAATTGACACCAATCAGGCAGGGGGAAGAACCACAGAAACGGATTCAGAGTTTCCAATTATTGATGAACGCTCCATTAAAACCAATGTTACCATTCCTAACGGTAAGACTCTGATCATTGGTGGCTTGATTAAAGAATCGGATCGCAAGGGTGTAGATCAGGTTCCGGGACTCACCAAACTACCCTTGTTAGGTCGATTTTTTCGCCGTACCACGGACGCTGAATCCAAGTCCCAGCTCTACATTTTTATTACTCCAACTATTGTCAAACAGGCACCAGTTACCTCGGCCTTCCGATCGCAGCAACTTGCAGCTGTTCCATCTCTGTCTACCAGTGTAAGTGACAGCTCCACTCAGACCAGAGTGGCAGTTCCAGGACTACAGGTAAGCTCGGCTGAACCAGAAACAAAAGCCAGACCCGGTGTTACACCTCTTAAGGAAAAGGTCGATTTTTCAACCTTTTTGCAGAAGGTGAATGCTTTACGGGAGAAGGAAAGACAGGAAAAATTTGAGGCATCCGATGTGCAGGCTAGAAATGTTCAGAAACAGGAAGGTTTTGATCATTTAATTGAAAAACTGAAGCAGGATATTCGTACCGAGTCACAAAAACCGGAAGCTGTAGCTACAAAGACATTGGTATCCACCGAGCCATCCCAAAAACTCAGTGCTCCGCTTATCCCTAAGGATGTGGTTCTAGGAGACAGGGCAGAACGCATTGCCAAGCTTCTTAGAGCATGGGAAGAAAATCCAGTGGATGGTGTTATGAAACCCAAGGAAGCAGTCGCAGATCCAATTGATCTTAGACCTCGGCCACCAGAGGCCAAGGCACTTCCCGATACAACACCTTTGAGTCAGGACATTGGGGGAGGACCAAGACGAGTGTCCGTTGCTGCCCCCGAGGTTAAAAAGATCGAGGTGGTGGTTCCCGTTGAGACCAAGGCAGAGGAAGTCAAGGCCTTGGTTGAAGACCCGATTCAGATGGATTATTTCTCACCGTTAGGAATTGCTCCTGATGCCAGGAAAAGGCGGGCTGTTGAGGATCCGGTGTTTAGATTTGGAGACATTAACGGAACCAGACCGAATCCGAATGCAGCTCCTGTTAACACTTCGGCACCAGAGGTTATGGAGACAGACATACCCTCGGAGGAAGCAGCAGGCGAGACTACTTCAGAAACTTCGGAAGCACCGACACGCAGACGAAAGGTTGGTTTTTTTGAGGAGCCCATGTCCCCCAATCAGTTTCTGCCCGTACCTAAAGTTGAAACTCCTTTAAAAAAGGTTGTGTCAACTGGCTCGAATCGCAGCTTTGAGTTTACTGTGCGACCTACGGAAACCAAAGGTGATAAAACTTCGGGCTCACAAAACTGGGTGGATGACTTTTTGGAAAGAGATCTGACCAGAATTGTAGTGTCACAACTTAGTGAATCTGAAGATGAGATCTTTGCGATGGCCGGACATAAACAGGCACAGGCTCCGGTAAAAAACGAGGTTGAAAAACCAATGCCGCCTGCTGAGCCTGTAAAAGATGAAGTTGTGCCAGCACCTCAGCCTGTTGTTGCAAAGGCTAAGGAGAAAGAAGCTCGGCCAGTGATTATGAGTTCTCCTGATCCAAAAACCCAGGAGATTTTTAATGAATTAAACAGGACTGAACCTTTGTTATCCAAGAGGACTGTGGTCGCTGAGGTACCGGTAACTCCAGTGCCTGAACCAAGAAAAGTGCCTGCAGAATCAGATTTTGAAGCATTTTTAGCAGATATGTTTAGTCCCACAGATGATGTAGCGGCTGTTAGTCAGGCTTCCTCGGTTGCAAAGACAGGTACAACAACTTCCACAAAACTACCTTCTTTGTCGGCTAGTGCGGAACGGGATTTCCTACAGTTTCTGGGAGGATTTTAAAGTTCAAACCGGCTGCTTTGAGTATACAGGGCAGCCAGTTCAAACAGAAGATTATCACCATTTCTGAATTCAGGCCGAACATCTTCACTGACTTCTTTAGGCAGTGGGAGGCCCACCTTCCATACTTCCATACGGATAAGATAGGTGACACGGCTTGTAGTACTTAGATCTTCGACTTTGGTGATTCTGGAAAATGTACGAAAATGCGCATTGTTGTATTCAAGATCCATACTTGTTGCATTAGGAGATAAAAGGGAGCGATCGCGGATTCCGGGAGCAACCAGGGTTATTTCTGGTGGATAGGCTGAAAAATTGGCAGGTGAGATCCTGTCGATAAACTGATGCTGATTCAAAAACAAATCCATCTGATTACGACCGACTGTAATGGCACTCACCTGGTCCTGCTGCATTAAAAGCAGTTCTACAAGATTGGCCAATGACCCAATCAGGGGAAATACCCCAACGGCGATCACAGTGATGGTGATCAGCAGTTCAATCAGGGTTACACCTTTATTGTATAGAGGTTTCATTCCCAGTTCAGCCCCATCTGTCTTCCGCTTATAAAACGAACGGGTTCCCGAAAATTCTGTAGAGTTTCCAGATCGTCATTAACAAATTCAATACTTCCCGAAGAAACAATAGCTTTTTCAATGGAGTCATATCTGCTTGTATATTTGAGTACCCAGCGGTTTTCTGATTCACATACCCCGTTTTGTGGGCGGGTTTTACACTGCCCGCCCTGGTAGGCACAGCAGTAGGAATCAGGGCTGGCAGAAGTATTACAAACTTTAAGGCTCTCATTTACAAACCATTCCACACACCAGATTTTTCTGAATTCAGCAATAGTTTCCGGGGTAATGGTGAAATTGGTGCTGACATCTTCTGCAAGACTGACCTGACCGTGTATCAGGCCAGATAATGAGGCATAATCAGCCTGCACTCTGGCTCCCATGTACTCAAGTTCCAAAGACTGCTGAACCACAAGTTCATTAAGAGCGATGCCAATCATGGCAAAGGTTAGCACCAGAGTCAGAACGACTACCATGACGCTACCTTTAGAGTTATTGGTTGAATAGTGCATTTGCATAGGATACCCCGAAATTATAGAACAAATCCTGTGCGAAAGGACTGAAATTTGCTAGAATCCAGCGAGATTGCACAAACTTATGTTGAAACTGATTCAATTCGTCCTGATTTTTCTATTCCTGATTGGTTTTACAGGTTGCTCAAAAAAACAGCATACTCCTGTAGGTACTATTCCTGTGCCCGATTTTTCCAAACCTGTAGATTTGCTGCCCAGCCTGATTAATGTCAGATATAATCCCGGAAGTTCTGGAGTAGAATCCTGCCGTACCTGCCATCAGGAGTATTATGAGGAATGGAAAGATTCCAGGCATGCCAGGGCTACCCAGTCAGAGCTTTTTAAGTCCACATCAGATCATTATAAGCTAGAGAACTGTATGACCTGTCACTCTCCTGCAGATATGGAGTTGTCCATTCATCGTCCTAAGGCCAGAGACTGGAAGCTGGAGGAAGGGGTTACCTGCTCTTCCTGTCATGTTGTGGAAAACCGGACTCTTGGGGTTCTTAAGTCCAATGCCCCCCATCATACCCGCTTCAGTGAAGAGTTTAAAACATCCATGGCCTGTGCTTCCTGCCATCAGCCTACATACAATCAATGGAAAGAAAGTAAATATGCCAAAGAAGAAAGGCATTGTCAGACTTGCCACATGCCATCCACGGAAAGATTTATAGCCAATTATGCCCAGATTGGCTACAAGAAAAAACCGGCACATAGCCATCATTTTCCGGTGGAATATGCTGGTGCCTGTGAGGTAGATATAACCCAGGGCAGGATATCTTTAGAGCAGATTACCGTGGCAGTTACCAATGTCGGGGCAGGGCACGATTTGCCAACCGGTGTATTTGGAGACAATACGGTTCAGGTGGAGCTTAGGATCCTGGATGGAGAAAAGGAGATTTTCTTTCGTCGGGAGACCTTAAATCAGGCCGCAAAAAATGCTATAAAATCTGGAGAAACCCGTCGCTTTTTTTATAATTTTCGTGCTCCGCAACAGAAGAGTTATCTGATGGTGGCGAAGGTCTATTTTCTGTCATCATTCCAGAATGAGCCTATCAAGCTTGCTGAGAGAGAACAATACTACTATCTGCATGATCAATAGATATTTTTGGTGGATGTTCTGGCTCTTTTTGGCCGTGAATGAGAAACCGTTCTCGGAGCAGATTGTCCCTGGGGATCGGATTCTGGTAAATGGCACCCTGCAAATGCTGGCTGGAGAACAAAGACTGGTGACATCTGAGGGTCTAATCTTTTCTCTTTTAAATTATAAGCCGATGGCCGTAAATCTGGGCTCAAGCACTAGACTGGAAGGCTTTTATCAGATATTCCCACAAACAGATATTCGTTCGGTTCATGCAATAAGAAATGTTATTGGCAGTGATTCTTATTTCACTGATTCCGATACCAGGTGCCAGGATGCAGGTTCGGATACCTCAAGTTTATGTCAGGAATTTATGAAAAGGTATCTTGACTATGTTCGGGAAATGGAATTGGGTATGGCACTGAAGTATGCCCGCATGGTGTCCGAAAGGGAGGAGAAACTGAAGAATACGGATAGCCCGCCGGAAGATATTATTGTAAGTGTTGAGGAACCGCCTGATCTGGCCGGGATCCGTTTGTCTGTATTTGTGGAAAATCAAAGACAGTTTTATAGCTGGTATTCACAGTACCTAAAATACAGGCAGGATTTTATAGATGGCAATTCGGATGGATTTGATGCAAAACCGTACTACCTGCGGATTTCCCGAAAAAATTTTTTATTGTCGCTACACAGGCTGGATAACCATGAAGCCCTGTTTTTTTTTCCGATATCCTACGGATTTCATCCTGACGGTGCTGACAAACAGAAGCCTGACGATGGTAGAACTCCCAGGACTCCCCGTTTTAACACATCTCCCGCCAATTCCCCTCATTTTATTGCCCGCCGTATTAACGAGACCTGTAAACCCGGCATGACCGGGGCTTGTATGGGAATTGGTTCCCGAAGGCCCGAGGATCAGTTCTGGTCCCAGTTTGGAATGAATATAGCTATTCACGGGACTGAATCTTATGGAACGGTGGGAACTCGATCTTCCAACGGCTGTATCCGTTTGTTTCATAAGGATGCACAAATTCTTTTCCCTTTGACTTATGAAGGAATGCCCGTAATTTTGGATTAGTGCGATACTTGCAAACACAGGGGGAAGGAAATACCATGGTAGGCATGGAAGATAGAACCAACCAGTTTCTGGACTCATTCTGGCTATTGTCACAGGAACAAAAGAGACGCAGAATTCTGGCATGGGTGCAAAAACCGGCCAAGGGAGTGGGACTTCTTCTTAAAAGAATTGCCTCTGAGGATGCTGAGGTACAGATTCGTTACCTTGCTCGCAAAGCCCTTTTTCACCTTCAGAAAATGAATGCTTCGGACGCGGTTGGATTAAAGCCAAATGTTGCCTGGGAAAAAATTGAGCCTCTTTTGCAATCTGAGAATTCGGAAAAGGTAACCCGGGTTATGGAATGGTGTGTCAAACATCAGAGGCTAGAGCTTCTTGAGTGGATCAAGAGCCGTCTTGACTCACTGGTTGATCCGTATCTGATTGCATCTTCTCTTACTGCCATGGGTAGGCTTGGAGGTGGTTCAGCTTTTACATCCATCCGCTCATTTTTTCAGCATCCTGATGCCAGAGTTCGTGCTTCCTGTATAGAAGCTATGGGGATCTGTGGGGGCTCGGAAGCCACTCCGTATCTGTTGGGGGCATTGGGGAGCAAGGATCACAGGATGAGAGCCAACGCCATCCGTGCCCTGAGGTTGCAGGACAGAAAGCTGGTTTTGGAGGCCTTAGGCCAGATGGTTCAGTCCAAGGATGAATGGATGAGAAGTTCAGCAGCCTTTGCGATTGGGGAATTTAAGACTTCCGAAGTTTTGGAGTTACTGGCATCTTTGCTCACAGATAAAATTGAATCCATTCGCAAGATGGCTTATCGCTCTCTTGAAAGATTAAGTGATCATGGAATTGTTGAAGCTGGTTTACTTTTAAAAAATCTTTCGGGACTTAAGGAAGAAGAGTCCATTCGAGATTTTTTACAGCTCATGGAGAATCAGTCCCAGAAAGCTACTGAGGATTTGCTCTATAGTGAAGATTCACAAATCAGGCTTGTAGAAATCAATCGTATTGTCAGAGAAAAAGATACTTCCCGCTATCGCGATCTGGAGGCGAGGCTGGTTCTTGAAGAGGATAATTATATCAAGGCTTCCTTGATTCTGGCATTAGGCAGGGTTGGTCAGGATAGTGCAGTTCCTTTAATCAAGTCCTTTCTGGTGGATCCAATTCCTAGAATCCGTGCCAATGCAATTGAGGCTTTAGGCTCGTTTGGCAAACCCCAGTATCTGCCTGAGGTAATTTTACGGCTTGATGAAACCAACAATCGGGCCAGGGCCAATGCAATTATTGCATTAAGACAGTTAAAGTATGTTGATATTGTTTCACCCCTCACGGAAATGGCTACTTCTAAAGATCCAAAAATCAGGCAGAGTGCCTTTTTTGCGATTACAGAACTAGGCAGCAAGGAAGCCAGGGATTTACTTAAACTACTGGCAAAAGATGCTGCGCCCAGCTTAAAGACCAATATTCGAGATTTTGTTCTGATGCTTGAAGAGCAGGATGCCAAAGAAGGCAAAAGGCTTAAAAAGGAATTGGATAGCCAGATAGACTTCTCCCAGGCCCAGGCCGATTTTCAGGAAGTCGAAACCCTGGAAGAAGCTGCTAACGAGTCGCTTTTGGATGAAACTCCCCAGCTTAGAGAAAGTGATTTTGAAGGATTTCAGCCCGATAATGTGACTCAGGACACAGTTCGATCTGTGGAGCTTAGCGGGTTTTTAAGCGTCTCCGCAGAAAAGAAAGCCCAGATGGTTGAGTTTATGAAAAACAGTCTGAGCCAGGAGCACTACACTATTTTGAGGTTTGCTGAAAGGGACAAGGATTTTCAGGTCAAGTGTCTGGCCAGAATTGCCTTGAACCAGTATAAAGGCAAAGGTTTTGTGGATGAGGATTTACAGTCTGTTGTTGGTCGTTCTGGTGGTGGGGGACTAGCCGGTAATTTTCTGATATCTGGAATTGGCGTGGAGAGAGTGCGGCTTGAGTATCAGGGAAATGACAGCATTCCTGTATTAAATCAGGATTTGCAGCGCAGATTGGAACAGTATACAGGCACAGGCAGCTACGGTGGAGCCTTAAAGAATGTGCCCATAGCCCTGACAGCCCTTCGTCGAGACAGTCAGGACATGATTGCTAATGCTCTAGGGCCTGAATTGCACCAGATAGAACTTCTAAGTCTTCTTTATTACAGTCCAACCTATCGCCCATTTCTGGAGGGACACAAGTCTTTGGATGGTTTGAATCTGGAGAACTTTGTGCAGCTAAATACCATGAAATCCACGGTGGTTCAGGAAAATGCCCTGGATTTGGTATCCGTCTGGCTAAAGTCCTATGCCTCGCCTAAATATTTAATGGTTTTTCTGACTCCATCCAATTTAATCCTGTTTCTGCGTTCTACTCTTCAGTACAGGACGGCGGAATATGCCAGAATCCCAAGAGTTAAAATCAGTTCTGGACAATTGCGCAGGGGAGAACATTTTCTGACTTTGGCTTTAAGGCTTGAGGGTGGGGAGGAATTACTTCTACCCAGGGTTCATGCCAAAGATGGTCAGGAACTTCTGGATCGACTGCTCTCTCACTCCCGCTAGGGTTTATGTTATTTTGTGGCCTATGCTGCAAGAACTAATTATTTCAAATTTTGTCCTGATCGATGAAATCAGCCTGGTGTTTTCACCCAATCTGACCGTGTTTACTGGAGAAACCGGAGCAGGAAAGTCCATAATGCTTGATGCTCTTGAGCTTCTCTGTGGTGGTAAGGCAGAAAAAAATGCTTTCAGGGACCCTCTTAAGCCCCTCAAGGTGCAAGGCCTGTTTAGAATATCAAAAAATTCTGGTCTGTGGGCTGAGCTTGAGGAATTAGGCGTTAGTATCGAAGATGAAGATGAAAACCTGATTCTTAAACGGGAGTTAAGCCCCCAGGGTAAAAACCGTTGTTTTATTAACTCGGATATGGTCAGGGTACAGGATCTGAAAAAAATATCGGGCTGGCTTGTGAACATTCATTCCCAGCATGAAACTCATTCACTTCTGGATCCCAAATCCCATCCCGAGTTTTTTTATGCCTTAGGGGGCCAGGAGTTAAACTCTCTTCTTGTTGCCTATCGTGAGAAGTTTGAAGAGTTTCGATCGCTTTGGCAGAAAAAACAGAAAATGGATGCCAGACGCAGGGAGATTCTTCGTGAAAAGGACAGATTGTCCTTAGAGGTTGAGGAAATCTCCAGTCTTAATCTTGTGCGTGGAGAAGAAGAAGAACTGGCATTAAGACACAAGGCTTTGGTAAATGCCCAGGAAATAGGCATAAAAATCAGCAATATTTTGTCCTTTATGGATGGGTCCTCGGAAGGAAGCCTGATGTATCAGCTTGCTTTGATGACTCGTGATATTCGCAGCCTGGCCGTTTTAGATCCTAGAAGTTCGGAGCTTGTTGATGTTTTGGGGCAGATTGAGCTGCAGTTTGAGGAATTGAGTTCCCGCCTGCAGGATTATGAAGATGTTTCCCGATCGGGGTCAGATTATGATCTGGATTCGGTGGAATCCCGTATGGCTCAGATCGAAAACATCAAAAGAAAGTATGGGGCAGACATTGAAGCCGTTTTAGAACTGGAAAAAGAAAATGCAGAAACAATATTTTCTCTGATGCGAGAAGAGAAGGAACTGGATTCTTTAGATCATCTGCTACCGGTAAAATCTCGCGAACTGTATCAGGATGCACTGGCATTAAAGGCTCTAAAAGAAAAAGCCCGAGTAAGGGTTGAAAATGAAGTCTCCCAATGCCTGGCGCGTTTGAATATGCCAGAGGCCCGACTTGATATTCGTTTTGTAAACCGTGAAGGCTCATTGGAGTTCGTTTTGGACCAAAAGACAGTGGCCTTGGGGCCGGACGGCCTGGAGTCCGTTGAGTTTTATTTAAAAAGTAACTCTGGGCAGCAGCCCAGCCCATTAGCTAAAATTGCTTCTGGGGGTGAGATTTCCCGGGTCATGCTGGCCTTTAAAAAGGTTTTTGCCTCGGTAAAAACATCCCAGACCCTGATTTTTGATGAAATTGATACTGGAATTGGTGGGGATACGGCTCACAGGCTTGCTGAAATTGTTCAGGAAATATCTTCGTTAAGACAGGCTGTGGTTATAACTCATCTGGCCCAGATGGCTTTGCCTGCTAACAGACACTACCGGGTGGATAAAATTGTGGAAAAATCCGGTACTATTTCCAAAGTAGTGTTACTGACAGCTTCGGAACGGAAAACGGAGTTAAAACGCATGTTAGGACTGACTTCCGAGGATATACCTGATGAGACATTAAATCGTATGTTACAGAAGTTTGGGAAACCTATTTTGGAAAATGAGCGTACATAGGTTTATGAATCGTGTGCGCGTAGTATTATTAATCCTGTCCTTCTGTCAGGGAATTTTTGCCAATACCTTTTACCGAGATATCATCGAGGATGTGTCGGTATTGGAATCTGAGCCTTTAACTATTCCAACCACAGTGGCTGAGTTGCCTGGTAATGTCTCCAATCCATCGTTTTCAAAGGCCAAGCGAATCCTGCAACAAAAGATTTATGAACCCTCGGGCAGAACGGTCTATTGTGGCTGTGAGTTTTATACAGAGGATACAAAGTTAAAAGTTAAGCATGATGACTGTGGGTTTGCTCCCTTAAAACCAGGTGGCACGGATCGGGATAAAAAAGTTGAATGGGAGCATGTTGTACCAGCTAGTCATTTAGGAAAGCACAGAGAAGATCTAAAAAAGATCTGGGAAGAAGGGCATCCTGAATGTGTCACGGGCAGTGGTAAAGTTTACAAGGGAAGACAGTGCCTCGAAAAAGTCTCAATAGAGTTTAAGCTGATGCAGGCCGATATGTACAATCTGTATCCGGCCATCGGTAGCGTGAACGGATATAGAAGCGACAGGCAAATGGGAGAAATCCCCGGTGAAGAATATATTTTTGGCACCTGTGATGCCGAGTTTGCCAAAGGAGTCTTTGAACCAAGGGATGAATTTCGGGGTGATGTAGCCCGCACTTATCTTTATATGGAATCGGCCTATCCTGGATTGTATGCAGTTCCCGAAGAAATCCGTGATCTTTTGAATGAATGGAATCAAAAAGATCCAGTGGATGTGTTTGAATGCTCCCGACAGAGAAAAATTTTTGACGAACAGGGAAATCGTAACCCAATCTTAAGTCCTCTCTGTGAATCTGTGATGCATTCAGAATCTCTTACAGAAACCCCTGTTTTGACAGGTATTGAGGCTTTACCCCCACGATTTCACAGTCTTGAATTAAACCCCTAGGTAATTTGGTCGAATATCAGAATATGTTACTGGAAGTCCATCCTACTCACCCTCAAAAACGGCTTATCGAAAGAATTATCTCTGTACTGGAGAAAGACGGGGTAATTGTTTACCCAACAGATACCTGCTATGCCATTGGCTGTTCGATTTTTTCCAAAAAGGCAGTGGAGAGAATTTACAAGATCAAAAGGTATCCAGTCAGCAAGGCTTTAAGTATTGTATGTACGAGCATCTCAGACATATCCAATTATGCCAAAATATCGGATATGGCCTATCGCAACATGAAACGGCTTCTGCCTGGGCCCTATACCTTTATTCTGAGTGCAACCAAGGAAGTTCCTAAAACAATTTCTGAGGGCAAGAGGCGAGAAGTTGGTATCCGTATACCGGACAATGCTATCTGTCAGGCTATTGTGGAGGCTTTAGGACATCCTTTGCTTTCTGCAGGTGCAGGACACGAAGACGAACTGGATTCAGCCACGATTCCCTACCTGATAGAAGATGAAATAGGCAAACAGGTGGACATTGTGATTGATGGGGGAGTGCTGGGCAACGATTTTTCGACCGTCGTCAGTCTCGTTGATGATGAGGTAACCATAGTGAGACAGGGCAAGGGTAAGGTAGATTTTCTGGGATGAAGCAGTTTGGAATTGTTTCTGGCCGTTTGCAGGCCCCCTGTTTTAGAAACTGGCCCGTATTAGGCAATGTCACACTGCTTGAAGGGTACTGGGTTTTTTGTTTTGATCTTCCCCGTGGGTTTAACTGGCAGTCTTACCGCAATCCCCGAACATTTTTAGGCTGTTTTCTGGCTGAAATACAGGGGATTGAATGTCTTATCGCACCTGAGAGTGCAAAAAAGGCTGTGCACTTTAATCTCTTGTCTCAAGACTGCTCCCCTATGTTTCCTATTAAATTTCCCGGTCTGTATTATGCGTTGAGACGGGAATTTAAGCTTCAAAAATCCCTTCTAAAAAGTCAACAGCCCCAGGATTCAGAATCATAATTTCTGCTCCCAGATGTTTTTCCAGATCGGTTACACCCAAATCATCCAAAAAAACAGGAGTATCAAATTTTAGACAGTTGGATGGCAAAAGATAACGATCGGCTGTGCCAGGTTTCACCTGTTTTAGAATATCACTTCCTACCATCAGGCCAGATACAGTCACACTGTTCCCAAAGTGCTGGTTTTCAATTTCCAGAATTTGAATTTTTTGCCTGTGGCTGGGATTCATAACAGGTAAAATATACTCTTTAAACATATAAGCCCCATCTTTTCCGGTGATCACACCTACACTTTTCCCTGGGGCTGTATCCTGTGGGTCATAGTTTTCCGAGAAGGAGTCCACAAACTGACGAATTCCTCCAATACCATTTTCCAGAAGCTGGAAATCTGCATAATGTTCTTTACTGGGAACGGGCATTTCCGCTTTTAAGTAAAATTCGTCAGCGATCTGCATAAAAGGATGGCCGTAGTCCAAAATAAATGCCTTCTGGTATTTTTCTATCATAGCGATGGTTTCTCTGGCCTGGGCTACAGTATGAACCTGCATGTTTTTTAATCGGGACTGGTATTGGGTAAGTCCTACGGGCACAATACCTAAGGCCTTCACTCCAGGATAGAGTTTCACCAGATCGTTCATGGTCTGTTCCAGAATCGGCCCTTCATTTAATCCAGGACAGATTACAGCCTGTGTATAAACTTCGATTCCATTTTGGATAAGGTAGGATATTCTATCAATAATGTCTTCAGCCTTGGGGTTTCGCAAAAGCTCTCGTCTGGCTTCAAGATCGGTGGCATGAACACTGACATACAAAGGAGAGAGGTTATACTCAATAATCTTCTGGTAATCAAACTCTTTAAGCCCTGCCAGGGTGACATAGTTTCCATATAAAAAACTCAGTCTGTAGTCGTCATCTTTTACATAAAGTGAACGACGCATCTTTTTGGGTAGCTGGTAAATAAAACAGAAGTCACAGTTGTTCTGACAACGACGGATCTGATCAAAGAGAACATCATCAAACTCAACACCAAGGTCTTCATCGTATTCTTTCTCACACTCAAGCGAAAAGGTTTCTTCCTCGCGGCGAACTTCAAGAACTATGGATTCCTCGGCAATCTGGAAGCGATAGTCCAGAATATCCAGAAGCTCCACCCCATTGATATGGGTGATTATATCCCCGACCTTAAGACCAAGATTTTTGGCAAGGGAGTCATGAAGAAGGGAGGCAATAATGCCTCCCTTGATTTTCTGTTTATCTACCCGGTTGGATTGCATTTATGCACGGGACAGATACTCGCCCGTGCGGGTATCTATCTTTAAAAGCTCATCATTTTCAATAAACAGGGGCACTTGAACCTCATACCCGGTTTCAAGCTTGGCTGTCTTCATAGCACCACCAGAAACAGTGTTACCTTTAACCCCAGGTTCTGTATAGGAAACCTTCAGATTTACGGTTACTGGCAGATTGACAGTCAAAGGTTTTTCTCCGTGAAACAGTACGCTGACATCCATATTGTCCAGCATGAAATTTTTACTCTCGGCCACTAGCTCAGGAGTCAGGGTAAACTGCTCATAACTGGCATTATCCATGAAGTGAAAGCCCTCGGAATCAGAATATAAAAACTGAACGGCCTTTTCTTCCAGAATGACTCTTTCAATTGTATCTTCAGTGCGGAACCGTTTTTCAAAGGTGGAGCCAGTGTCCATATTGCGCATTTTCACCTGAGCAAATGCCCCGCCTTTTCCAGGCTTTACGGTGTAAAAATCAATGACCTGATGCAATACATTATCCATCAATACTACATTGCCCTTTGCAATGTTATTCATCTTCACTTTCATGGGAAATCCTTACTCCAATTTTTGTCGTTGCCAAAACCGGCCCAGTATTATATCACTTTGGCTATCTCGAACCAGAATTTAATCGAAGAGACCTGGTGATAATTGTTACTACTCCGCAAAAAGCTGGACGGCCTGTTTGTGAAAGTAGTTCAGAACCAGATTTCGCAGTTCCATCAGGTCGCAGTCTGATTTGGCGAGAAAGTCTTCGATGCCAAGGTTGTTAAAGGTGCGGATGTAATTTTCCTGAACATGGGCCGTGAGAACAAAGATGCCTACCTTGTCATTTAAGGTTCGGATTTTTTTCAAAAATTCTACGCCATTCATTTCGGGCATGTGAATGTCGGTAAAAATCAGATCGTAAGAGTCTGACTGGAATCGTTCCAGGGCTAAAACACCATTTTCGGCCACATGGACAATGACATTGGGCAGGGCTTGAAGTGCATCACAAAGCAGTTGTGCAAACAGTCTTTCATCTTCAACAATCAAGATTTTTTTTTCCATATCTCCATCATAAGCAAGAAGTTTGGGTTAAGGCAATGTTACCTTAAACATTTCCCATCTAAATCCGTTATACGGTAGTGCCGATATCGTGAGTATGACGGTTTTATCTCAAACAAGAGTAGAAAGCGAAGAGGCTCATTTTCGGAATAATCCCGCGCCTCTTTTAAAGACCTATCAGCTTAAGCATAGCCGTCCTGCCCAGAACCTGGATTTACATAATTATCAGACCTGGCTGTTTGGGATGCTGGAAAGATTTCAGAAGTTAAGAAATGCTTATACTGCCAACGGTATCCGTATCAAGGAAGCCTGGGGATTTTTGTATTTTAAGTGCCTCCTGTTAAATACGGCTGATTTTGTTCTGGCCCAGAAGAATCGGCAATCTCCCCTGAGTCGGGTTCAGATATTATCGCTACTGGCTCTGTTGAAGCAGAATACTACTTTAAGGTATTACCTTCAGGGTGCCAAACTTTCCCTACTGATTGATTCCAGTGATGCTTTAAGTGATGCGGAGCTGTTTTATCTGACCCGCACCCCCTGCACTGATGATGAGGAACCGCCTAAACCATTGTTGTTAGGCACTTATCATGAGACTCTATTGGAAGATTTGATTGCGAGTATGAGGCAGGAGCTTCGTTCGCATATCAACCAGAAAGCCAGAACCAAGGTTCAGGCTGTAGCAGCCGTAGGTTGTATTCTGGTTTTGCCCGTAATGGGCTGGCTGATGCAGATTCCCTAACCAGATGAAAAACTCAAGAATTGCTGGCTTGATTTCACTGGCCTGGTTCTGGTTGGGGCTGAATTATTGTGTGTTTATGATTTTTGTCCCCCTGTCCTTCCCCCAGGATGACAATGCGTTAAAAAGCGTTTCCTGGTTTATAGGCATCCCGGCAGTTTTTGCTATTTTGGGCCAGAATTATTTTGGGTACATCTGTCTTAAAAAGGACAGGTTTCGTTTTCTGATGGTGTTAAGCTTCGTTTCTTTT
Source organism: Candidatus Cloacimonadota bacterium (assembly GCA_019454875.1). GTDB lineage: Bacteria > Muiribacteriota > UBA6191 > UBA6191 > UBA6191 > UBA6191. The sequence continues at coordinate 47,890 of JACFNL010000006.1, forward strand.
GTGATTCTTTGGGTTATCAAGGCCATGGGGGTTTCCAACACCTGGCTTTATCCATATCTTGCAATCCATGGGTTTTTGGTAATGGCCATGATTCCCTCCAGTAAGGCTCTTATCACAATTCTATTTCCTGAAGAAAAGGCCCAGATGATAGGAAGGCTTTATAGCTTTGAATCGATTGGTATTGCCATAAGTTCCGTGGGGATTGGGCTGCTTCTTGAAAAAAACGCAGCCGATCCTCTGGCTTATCAGAAGCTCTATGGAGTAATGGCCATCGCCAACATTGTGTTTATACCTGTTTATTGGCTTATGTTTCCTAAACGAATGAGTCACTTAAAATGGGATATTTTATCAGCCCGGGCACCGGGAGCGATTCTAAGAATTTTTAATACGCCAGGAATCAGGCATCTTTATTGTTATCTGGTATTAGTAAGCTGTGGCAGTTCTTTTTATTTTTTTTACTTTGGCCGTTACTTAAAAAACATTCTGTCCGGCACAGAAACCCAGGTAGGGCTATCCATGACCCTAGCCACACTGTTTGGAGCATTGTCCTATCCACTATACGGAAAATTTATGCAGGTTTATGGCTCTTATCGAGGGCTATTACTTTGCGTAATCAGCTATGTTCTGTGTTTTTTGTCTTTGCATTTTGTGACCGATCCGAATCTGTATCTGATCATCTATGCCCTGCCGCTTTATCCTTTGATGACCGTGGCTTCCAATCTGTTTTTAGCCAATCACACCACAGAACAGGACCGTGGAGTGGGTTTTGGGCTTTTGGACACTGCCTTTCAAACCAGCGGTATACTGGCCCCATTGCTTGGAGTTCTGATATTTTCCTTTGCAAGCCTGAATCAGCTGGCTTTGATTTCGATTGTTATTCTGGCTCCGGCAGTGTTTTTTTTAAAGGGTTTAAAAACTTAAATTTCCTCATCTCCAGCAGGTTGTCCATCCCACTGCAAGTAGGATAAGATAAAGTCTTCCAGATCCCCGTCCAGAACCTTATCGGTTGAAGAGGTGGAGCATCCGGTTCTGTGGTCTTTGACAAGCTGGTAAGGGTGCAGGACATAAGAACGAATCTGTGAGCCCCAGCCAATATCCATTTTGATGCCCATGGCTTTTTCTCTTTCTTCCTGCTTTCTCTTGATTTCAAGCTGCATCAGGCGGGATTTAAGAACTTTCATGGCCATTGCCTTGTTCATAATTTGAGACTTTTCATTTTGACAGGAGACGACCAAACCGGATGGGTAGTGGGTCAATCGCACAGCAGAATAAGTCGTGTTCACAGACTGTCCACCGGCCCCTGAAGAACAGAAGGTGTCTACCCTCAGATCCTTGTCCAGAATTTCAATATTGATCTCTTCATCAACCTCGGGAGCAACTTCTACGCTGGCAAAAGATGTGTGACGGCGGGCTGAGGAATCAAACGGTGAGATACGGACCAGACGATGTACTCCCATTTCAGACCTTAAGTACCCATAGGCATAATCTCCCTCGATCAAAAGGGTTACAGACTTGATTCCAGCAACTTCTCCAGGTAGAAAATCAAGTTCCTTGGCCTTAAATCCATACTGTTCTGCCCAGCGCAGATACATACGGTGAAGAATGGAGGCCCAGTCACAGCTCTCAGTTCCCCCGGCCCCAGGATGGATAGTGAGAATTGCTGAATTGATGTCCATTTCCCCATTCAAAAGAAATTTCAGATTGGCCTTTTTGAGAAGATCCTGAAACTCCGTATGATTTTTGATAATCTCAGGAATCAGGCTGGAATCAGATTCACTTTGATATAGCTCAATAGCAAACAAAAGATCTTCATGGGATTTGGAAAGGCCAAGATACTGGTTCAAGTCCTTTTTTTTCTGATGCAGTTCCTTGTTGATCTGGTTCATACGGGAAGGGTTCTGAAACACATCTGGATCGGAGAACTGTGCCTCTAACCCGGCCACCTCTTTTTTTAGCTTGGTCGGGTTAATAATAGACTCAATTGATTTGAATGTTTCGAACTGTTCACTTAGTTCGTGGGCAATCTGTTCCACGACATCACTCATAGGTATTCCTTATCCAATTTTTAATTATGCCCCGTGGCAGCGTTTGTATTTTTTGCCACTACCACAGGGGCAGGGGTCATTGCGTCCAATATCAAGAGCCTGTGCTGGCCTGGCCTTGGCTTCCTTATTCTGTTGTAACTCCTCAATCTCTTCTTCAGTTGAGGAGTAGATCAGTTCTTTGGGGGCTTCGGGTACAGGAATCTCCTGTTTAGGATTAAAATCGAGCTTGAACAAAAGAGAGATGGTTTCTTCGCGGATACGGCGAATCATCTCGTTAAACAGATCGGTTGCCTCAAGTTTATATTCCACCAGAGGATCTTTCTGTCCGTAACCTCTTAAACCGATTCCTTCTTTTAAGGCATCCATAGTATTCAGGTGCTCACGCCATGTCATATCCACAGTCTGCAAAAGAATGGCTTTTTCAATATGTCGAAGAAAGCCAGACCCTAGAACCTGCTCCCGATTGGAGTACTGCTGTTTCAGAGAATCTATAATCTGTTTTCTAAGGGCCCCAGGTTCCATACCACGGGCTCCTTCTGGCAGAGGATGATTGAACTTTTCACGAATCTGCACCTCAAGTTCATCAAAATCCCAGCTTTCCTTGGGCACATCTTTATGTACGGTATCCTGAAGAATTCTTTCTACAGTGCGCTCAAGCATGTGCTGGATATCTTCGGAAACATCTTCTACCTTAAGAGCCTTTTGTCTTTGCTGATAGACAATTTTTCTATGGTCATTCATGACATTGTCATATTTAAGAATATGTTTTCTGGCTTCAAAATGCATGGTTTCAACGCGTTTCTGTGCTCTTTCAATCGCCTTGGTCACCATATTGGAGTCAATCGTCTCTCCGTATTCCCATCCCATAAAATTCATGAGGTTGGTCATTCTTTCGCCCCCGAAGATGCGCATTAAATCATCCTCGAGTGAGAGATAAAACACAGAAGTACCAATGTCTCCCTGCCTTCCTGCACGACCTCTGAGCTGATTATCGATCCGGCGGGACTCGTGGCGTTCTGAGCCGATAATGTATAGGCCACCTAAATCGGTAACACCTTCTCCTAGTTTAATGTCAGTACCCCGTCCTGCCATATTGGTGGCAATGGTTATTGCTCCTTTCTGTCCAGCTAAGGAAACAATCTCCGCTTCCCTTTCATGGTGTTTGGCATTCAGAACCTGATGAGGGATGTTTTCCCGGCTCAACATCATGGACAGCATTTCTGACCGTTCAATGGAGATGGTTCCAATCAGCAGGGGTTGACCAGTCAGATTCAGTTCCTTGGCCTTGGCAAGGATCGCTTCGTATTTTTCTTTCTGGGATTTGTAGATCCTGTCAGGCAGATCAATTCTGGTTACCTTGCGGTTGGTGGGAATGGCAATCACATCCAGATCATAAATCTCGGCAAATTCGTTGGCCTCAGTCAGGGCCGTTCCTGTCATACCGGCCAATCGCTGGTAAAGCCGGAAAAAATTCTGAAAGGTAATTGAGGCCAGGGTTATGGATTCGGTTGCCACTGGCACACCTTCTTTGGCCTCAATTGCACCGTGAAGTCCATCACTGTAGCGGCGGCCAGGCATCAGACGGCCCGTAAACTCATCAATAATAATCACTTCTCCATTCTGAACAACATATTGCTGATCCCGGTGAAACAGGTTTTCAGCCTTTAAAGAAGCTTCCAGATGGTGAAGAAGTTTGAGATTTTCAGGGGCATAAAGGTTTTCAACCCCAATAATTTTTTCCGCCGCTGCAATGCCCTCATCACTCAGATACACACTATGGGCTTTTTCATCGACGGTAAAGTCCTTATCCTTTTTCAAAAGTTTGACCCAGCGGGACATTTTCAGGTATAGGTCTGTGGATTTTTCGGCTGGCCCGGAGATGATCAGAGGGGTTCTGGCCTCATCTACCAAGACAGAATCGACCTCGTCAATTACACAGTAATTTAATCTTTGCACAATATCTTCAGGGTGGGTGGCCATGTTGTCCCTGAGATAATCAAAGCCAAACTCGTTGTTGGTACCGTAGGTTATGTCACAAAGATAGGCTTCCCTTTTTTCCTGCGAGTTCTGTCCATGGTGAATCAGCCCTACGCTAAGTCCTAAAAATCTATGTACCTGTCCCATCCATTCCGAGTCACGGCGGGCCAGATATTCATTGACAGTGACCACATGAACCCCACGGCCCATAAGACCATGAAGATAAGTCGGAAGGGTAGATACCAGGGTTTTACCTTCCCCGGTTTTCATCTCCGCAATATTGCCACGAAACAGAACAATTCCCCCGATAATCTGGCAGTTGTAATGCCTCTCCCCCAAAACCCTTCTGGCAGTTTCCCGAACTGTGGCAAAAGCCTCGGGTAAAACCATTTCCAGGGCTTCAAAATACTCAACCCCATGATCCAGCTGTTCCTGTACCATGGCCCGCAATTTTGGAGTCTGAGCTTTCAGGCCCTCGTCATCCAGAGATTTTAATCTGGATTCAAAGGTATCTACCTCGTCAGCTATCAGCTGCATTTTGCGAATCTGTCTTTCATTGTAGCGGGCTGGAAGAAAAGTTTTAAGTGCTTTTAAAATCATGGAATCTGTTCCTTGTTCTGGGAGAGGGATTTTCAGCTATCCGTTGAAATCCGTGAAAACAAAAGGCGAGGAACCCGCGCACTTCTACGCTAGCACCTCGCCTAAGATTCAGTTGTTCACTTGTTTGGTTCAATCAGGCCAATGTTACCATCGTTTCTACGATATACAACATTCACATCCCCGGTAGAAGCATTGTTAAACACAATAAACTCCTGTTGCAGATACTGAAGCTGTTCGGCTGCTTCATCAGTAAACATGGGTTTGGTGAAAAATGTGTTGGAGCGAATGATTTTAGGACTGACATTCAGCTCTTCTTCCACATGCACTTCTTCAAACTCAGGAGCAACCACTAAGTGCTTGAAGTGGAAGTCACGATGTTTGTGCTTACGGTTGGGTTTGGTTTTTAACTTGTCCTTGTATTTGGAAGTCTGTTTCTGAAGTTTGTCCACAATCAAATCAATGGCTGCGTACATGTCAGGATGGGAACTGGATGCTCTAAAATTGATTCCCGTAGCCCAGATTGTAACTTCAGCTGTGTGAAGAATTCCCTGGCTTTTGGTTTTATCTACAGATAAGGTCACCTCAATTTCCTGGAGCTGTTCTACATAGGAATGAATGGAATCCATTTTCTTTTCCACAAACTCTTTAATAGAAGGTGTCAATTCGATGTTTCTGCCTGTAATGATGACTTTCATAAGTACCTCCTGTGGCGACCACTAGTCTTTTGTGTACATTTTACTCTTGAAGATAAGGGCTTTGCAAAGCATAAAATATGTATATACTGCAGGAATGTTTTTTGTTGAAGATGTTATGCTAAGTGATGCAATTCGGTACACCCGTTTTGGCTGCCGTCTTATGACATGCAAAGGTAAATGCTGTGAGGAGGGGGATAGTGGTGCTCCTCTTACCGAACTTGAAGCCCAGACAATTGAAGCAATCCTGCCAATTGTGGCTTCAGAGCTAGAGCCGTCTGGATTGCAGGTGGCGAGCAGGCGGGCAGTGGTTCGTGAACAAGGCAGGCCACATACCCCGTTAGTTGGGGAAGCTGGGCCATGCGCCTATCTGATTCCTGGTGAAGGCTCGGTTAAAATCTGTGCCTTTGAAAAACTTTTTAAAGAGGGAAAAATCGGATTTTTGAAACCCGTTTCCTGCCATTTGTTTCCACTGATTTTTAAAGAAACCATGTTTTATCGCTCATTATCTTTGCAGACCAGGGAATCCTGCATGTCTTCTTATGGAGCAGCCGGGCCTCATATTGTAGAATTTTTGAAAGAACCCCTGATTCGTCAGTTTGGGGAAGATTGGGTAAAAAAATTGTTTCTTGAGCTTAACTTAACCTTTGAATCAGACTCCTGAACCCAGACTTTCCAGTGTGACAAGTGTGTCCTGAAACTCGTTGGGCTTGGTTGTTACTTCAGGATCCAGATTTAAACCCTGTTTGACCAGTCGGTTAAAATCCTGCCAGACCTGTTGTCCTGGGGTGGCGAGCTTCCGGTCAGAAACTTCGGCTAGAAAGTCGAGCTGGTATACCTTGTTATTTTGTAATACAAACACGGATCTTTTGGCGATATAACCCCGGTTCTGCTGACCTGAAGGATGGGGGAATACATAATCTACCAAAAACACCTCATCGCCCCAGTATTTGTCGGCTACACTGAAATAATCATTCTGGTACCTGGTCGAATAATAGGCTGCAAGGTTACTGCGTAACTGTTCCAAAGTACCGGCTTCCGAGGCATTCAGAACAGAAAAGGTTCCTCGAAGGTTACTTTCAGGATCGGGATAGAAGCGGTATTTGGTTGAAGAACGGGAATCAGGATTTTTTTCCCACTTCCATTCACTAAGCCCTGATTTTACAACAGGAGCAGGAATCTGATAGAACTCATAGAACCTAAATCCGGCTCCACCAAGAAGCCCAAGGATGGAGATAGCTGCCAAGTTGCGCACAAATCGAATCATCAGGGTAAAAATTCCAGGACTGTTATTCTGTTGTGTCTGATTGTGGGTATTATTGTTCATTGGTCCATTCTGGCGACGATCCCGCCTTTGAATCAGTTCATCGACCTGTGTTTTGCCTGAGTCGGATACCTTAGGTTCTTCCAGGCGGGACAGTTCCTGGGAAATACTTTCTGTTTTCTGAATCAACTCTTCAAGATCCGCTGAATATGTGTCAGCCACCAGCTCTTTGACGGGCTGTGGTTTTGCTGGCTCACTTTCCAGATTGGCCTTGCGCATCATTTCCGCCAAATCGGATTGAGACAGGATTGCATCCGGTTCGGCATCAAGCAGGGGAGCCATCTCAAGTCCAACCGAGACTGGAGCCTGTTTAACCGGAGCCTGTTTAGCCGGGGGTTCGGGAATTTTGATTTCAGATTCTTTGGTATCAAAAAGATCATCAGTAGATACCTGAATTTCCTTTTGAGTTTTGGCAATCAGGGCTTGAATATCGTCATGAGAAAGTACAGCGTCACTGTCACTATCCATGGTAGTAGCATTGGCTGCCTCAACTAAAGCAGCAATCTGATCTGGTGATAGGGGGGCATCGTCGTCAGGGTCCATGGAACTATGCAGAATTGATGGGACTTTAGGTGCGGGAGCAAAGACCTGTGGCTCAGGTTCAAGAGCAGGTGCTGGAGCTGGTGCTGGGCTTTGGGCTTCACGGATCAATGCCTCTATGTCATCGGAAGACATGATTTCATCTTTACTAGGGCTAGAGGTTTCTACCTTGGCTACAGCTGGTTCAGGTTCAGGTTCTGGTTCAGGCTGGGGCTCAGGTTGTGGTTCAGGTTCAGGCTTAGCTGCCTGAGTGGTGGATTTAATCAATGCGTCAATATCGCCTTGACTTAACATTCCATCGTCTGGTTCCATTTTAGAGCTCTGAGGCTCAGGCTTGGGTTCCTCTTGGGCTGGGGAGTCTGTAGCAGAGGCACTAGGAGTATCGGCAGTGTCTTTGGTCTCATTCTCTTCGGCTTCTTTAGCCTTGTCTGGATCCTCGGGAGGATTCAAAATATTTTCGTTGGTTGCATTGAGGGTATTTTCGGGGAATAGGCTGGCTACGGCGTATTTTTCCGCCTCTGTAAATAGATCCTGAATTTCCCGATCGGTGAACTGTGACATAAGTATTATGGTGTCAGTAGCTTATCGGCAGCATATTCTAGTTGCTAGAGGTCCTGTAGAAAATCTTTAATTTGAATTTCAGGAATTTTCAGCAGTTTCTCTTTTGAAACAAAAAGATCAGAATCATTTAAGTCCTGATTTAAAAATCCCTGATCAAACAGGGATGGCATGGACTGTGATTTACTGCCAGCACTCATTCTGTATTCGGTTGGATTGTAAGCCACAACTTTAGTATTGAGCCCCTGTCCAAACCGCATTTGAGTGCCAGATTGAAGTTTTGTTGTTTCTATTTTGGTATCTACCGTCAGTTCACCCTGGACTACACCGGCTGTGGAATAGTCAGGATGGTGGCGGGCTAGATGGTAACTTCCGATTTTTCCTTCAATCCTGCCATGACTGGTCTGACAGGCAAATGCCTTCTCTTTGTCCTTAACTGTGATTTTGATACTTCCTGTATCCAGATGAAATTCATTGTGGGCGATAACCCTTAAGTCGGAGGCTGCTTCGAGAACGATGTCGGCATGTGATGTTTTAAGATAGGCATCTGAACTTGAGGTTCTAAGAAATTCTCCAGCACGAACAGGACTGTTTTGGCCATTTAACTCAAAAAAACCAACAGGTGGATTAAACTGATCCATGTTTTGCAAAAGACTCATTGTGTTTGTAGTGCTTTTGACTTCGGATACGGTTTCACTTCGGACAGGGTTTATAGTTTTGTATATGGAGCCACAAAAGAAAACTACAATAACTGCCAAAGCTGGTTTCACCAGGGCTGTGGCCTGCTTCTCCTCAACCTGATTTTTCCAGGGCTCAGTACTGAATCCATCGGCTTCAGAGTTTTCCAGTTCCTGTTTTTCCTGAAGCTGCCGGATCTCATTTTGTCTGCGGATTGCTTCAATCATCGAGGAAGGTTCTGAGCTTTTTTCTTTAGGTGGCTCCCATTGGGGGTACAAGGAATGTACATGGGTGTAAATACTTTTTTCTTCAAACCGGTCACGAAAGTCGATTCTTAAACCCTGGAGAAGTCGATGCATTCTCTGGTGAAAGGGTACAGTATTCAAAATCTGCTGCTTTGAGTTTAGCTGGTCTACAAACTGGGTCAACTCTTCTGCGGCAGTGAGTGATGGGTCCTTGGCCGGGTGTCCCATTAACTGATCCAGGATTGTATACAGGTGGGCTTCCAGTACGGGTTCAGAAATTCCCAACAAGCGAGCTGTTCTTTTGGAACCGAGTCCCTCCAGGACACACAAATCAAGCAGAAACTTTCTGGGGCTGGAAAGCTGGGTTCTTCTAAGAATGGAAACGGTATCCCGATCGGGCAGGGAGTCCTTATCAAAAAACTTGTCCGACAGGGGTTGTAAATGAGTCTCTTCGTAGGCACATTCACGAACCCGGCCCAAAAACGCCTTGGCCGGTTCCGGTTTGTCCCTCAAAACCAGTTTGAGCGCACCGGTTAGCAGTAGCATATTCAGTGGCTCACTCTTGGATTGCCGGATTTTTGAGTCCCGTAATCGGCCCAAAATTTCGGCACTCCAGTTCCATGCCAATGACCTATCCTCCGTAAAATAGGTAAAAAAATGGCATAGGCAGGGATTCCCCTCGGTCCAGAGGCTTAAATAATCTTCTGCATCAGAAACCTTTGCCATGACGGAATCGTTCTCCATTAAACAGGGGATTCACTACAAAAAAACTGGTGGAAATGCTTCGTCCTTCCGGGCCAGAGCCTTGCCTTTCCCCTTGAAATACCATTTTAGTATGATGATAGACCTTGGTCAGTCTGAGATTAAACTTTGAAGGTTCTTCCTTGTCTCTAAAGTAGGAGAATTCAAAACCTGGTTCAATACTGAAGTGCTCGATTCGGCCTTCTGCCCCGTGAAGCTGCCCAAATCGATGCGTTTCCTCTCCCTCGCCCGGGCCAGTCATTCTGGAGACAAAATTCAGTTTTTCCTTGCCGCTTAAATCACTCAGATAGTGTCTATACCAGACTTTTTCACCCTTGACACCAATGTAGTACTCGCGAACCTTGGCAGAAATAGGTTCTTCGATGTCCCGGCTGACTACGGCAAATGAATTGAGCATAAATTCAGGATGGTCATTAAGCACCACTTTTTTGTCAAAAAAGTGGTCGTATTTATCCTCATATTCATAATACATCTGGCCGTTGGCTCCAAATTTTTCCCGAGGCAGCCTTTGGATGGGCAAAACCTCAATTGTGTCAGAGACAGCGTTGACATCATCATAAACCACACAGGGGAAAAAGCGGGGCTGGATTGGAAATGGTTTTTTGTGCTGGTGTAAATCAACAGGTGCATCGCTTTTGGTGAATCCTTGAGCATCGTACAAATCCTGTCGCAAAACCATGATGAAATTTTGCATGTCCTTGATTGTGCTTAAGGTTTCTTCACCTTTAAAGGAGTTTCGTAATGATTCAATAAAATAGGTGTAGATTCCTATCAGAAGAACGGCGGCCACCCCCACTGCAAACACAGCTTCAATCAAGGTAAAACCGTGCCGTGTTTTCATTGTAAATATACCTCGTCCCTGGTCATTACGGTTTTTAACTCTAAAGACCGGTTGTATTCGCTGGCTCCAGGGGTTATCCATTCCACACGAACGGCGAGAACCTTGGCATCGGGCATAGGACGATGGTTTTCACTGGAACCGATGTTGGCAGGATAAATTTTTATCATGCGCCGAAATCGGTCTGGCATTGGAGAAAGTACAAGTTTACTTAAGGAGCGAATATCGGGATTTTTGAAATCTTCCCATAAGTAGGGGCGGGGCATGGCTGAGATATCAAGCCAGGGGTTTTTTTCGTTTTCATCCGAAATATTATTGATTCCATCCATACCCAATGACATCTTGATCGTAGTGATACTGTCAACTACCTCACGAGCAATGATCATGGCCTGAATTTCATCCAGGCTGGCCTCGGTCTGATGTATAGACTGGCGGAACATAAAAAACATGGGTATGGCCAGAAACAGAAGAAGCATTGAGGCAATGATGATTTCCACCAGTGAAAATGCTTTTTTACTCATGCTCAATTCTTTTTTTTCCTTGATTGTGATCATCCAATGCCATTCTATACATTTTCCAGCTGTCTGGAGCAAGTGGATTTAACCTAGGGTTATAGGTTAATGTAGTGGATGCCTGAAACATGGACAGATCCAGACGGGACACAGCCAGGGATCCCAAAATATGTACAATCTGTTCCGGGTTGGACTTGCGGATAGTGCCTGAAGAGGTTAGCTGGGCCTCGTAGAGAGTGGGGACTCCGGGGGGAGTGTTACCAGGATTCAAATGAATCTCGGAACATTCAAATCCTGCGTAAAATCCCTGGGATTCCACGGGAGCGAGATTACACATTCCGGCGACTATGATGCTGCTGTCTCCAGATAACACCACCGGAAGATCAAGGTTTAAATTGCCCCACAACCCAATTGTGCGCCCCTGGGTATTGAGATAAAACATCCCGCTGCCTCGCTTCAAAATTCCGGCATCCTCAAGTTTTTCCTGTTTGTCATAAAAAAAGCTGGCTCGTTTCAAAGAGGCGTGGGCCAGGTCATGATAGTCGGGTATTCCCTTCAGATATGCTCCTGTAGGTGTCATACTCTTGGGGAGCTTCTGAACCCAGGTTTCCTCATCATCCTTGCCAGGAGATGGTCTTAAACTGGGGGGGAAGCTGTAATCAAGAAAACTTTCGTGGGCATGGGGCGGAAATACCTTATGGGTATAATGAGGGAAATCGATTAAGTGATTTAAATGAACCCGGATTGTTTGGGCCATTATGGATTCATATTCCTGGTACTGAGGTGCAAGAAGCTCCCAGGAAAAATCGGGCTGGGCCAGCAGGTGGACTGGTTCTTCACAATCTTCCACAAAGTTCATATTGGTCCACTGAAGTGGCAGGGGCTGATAAAAGGGAGGATTTTTATTCACAAATTCAAACTCGGTCAGATTGCGAATTATGGCCGAACTTTCAAAATTGTGAACAGATTCAGGCAGGCAGCGGGCTCTTGAGCGTTCATCGGCATCACTTAGATCCCGGTCTATTCTTAAGGAGCTGAGTTTTGCTATTTCCAGATAGGCTTCTCCTACTGTGTAGGTTCTTGAAGGATAGTCTACAGAACCAAACACCTTCAAAAGAGATGATTCCGCAGAATATTGGGGAATATAGTAGGCAGGATTGGCAGGCCCGGTAGTCTCATAAAAGCCTTCGTAAAGTTCTTCCACCCATACGGATCCGGCATTGTCTGCAAGGGGTGGGGTTTCAGGATCCTCAAAAAAATAGGTAAACATCACTGGCTCGGTAAATCGTGGAGGGGGATCGAGTCTAATGTAATTTGGCAGACGAATCCTGTTGTCTCCAGTCACTTTGGCCCTGGTAGTAAAATAGTTGCGGTTAAGAATCATGAACTGCTGTCCGGCCGCTGCCATTCCCGGAGTCATCTTGAGCACACTGGACTGGGAGTTTCCAAGGTAAAGCCATCCTCTTTGATCAATAGAGGATTTGCTTAACTGAAGTTTGTTTGAATCCCTTAAAGAATCAAGGCCTTCCATTGTGTCAGGAGCGGGACCATAAATCTGGAGATCGGTTTTGATTTTTTCATCCTTTAAAGGACTGTGATACAGAAACATGGGGTAGTTGTACTGATATTTGAGGTTTCCACCCTGGACAATAGGGACTCCGTTAATATCTGTGTACAGCCTCTGGTAATTACTAAAATTGGAGTCATTGTGCCAGAGAGTAAATCTGGACAAAACAGGCTGACCCAAGGAGTAGGATACCAGGGTCTTTGTCCTGACGGCCCCGCCTATCAGACCCTTAAAATCCACGGATGCGCCAAAGTTCAGGGCACACTGAATCAAGATGCTGTCTTGAAATTCAGACTCTTTGTCCAATCTGGGATGACATGAGTAGGCCAGTTTTAGCTGGTAGTCCTCTGCTCCGATCTGCTTCAAGAACAAATCCATTGCCTTAACAGTCTGTCCCCGCTTCTTTAGCCATTCCACATTCTGTTCATGATTAATTTCTCCGTGCCCACCCTTGGGAAGCAATGAGAAGTTTCTGAGGAAGAATCCAAAATAGCCGGCATCTGTGTTGAGGCGATCTGAATTGATTGCACTCTCAAGGATTCTGTGATCCTGGGCACCCTCCACGCTGTCGCGAAAACCCAGTATAAACAGTTCCACCAACCCTTCTGCCGCTGTTTTTGCACTTTCTGCATAAAACATTCTGTGTGCATCACGATTTTGCTGTAAAGAACGGGAGTGTAGTGTCAAAAAAAGTATTCCAACGACACTAAGGATGCCAAGTACTATAAAAAGTACAAAGCCCCGGTTGTGAGAATATAGTCTTTTGGGAAAAATAATTTGCATATCCACATATAGTTTGCCCGATCTCTGGCGAAAAATACAGGGTTACTGATATATACTTGCAGGTATGATCAAACAGATTAATGCGCTTAGAGAACATGAGCTGGCAAGGCAGGAAGCCAGAATCAGGGTAGAAAAGGCCAGGCAAAGGATTCAAGAAGCCCAGTCCAAGGTGAACGGGCTGTCGCAAGGCATCGAGGATTGCCAAAAAAAAATTCAATCCAAAAATCTGGAACAGAAGCGGCTGGAGCTGGATTTAAAGGCTTTGGACCAGGAGTTAAAAAGACTGGAGCAGCAAAAACTTGGCGCAGGCAGTGAAAAACTTTTGGAGGCACTGAATTTAAAAGGCGAGAAGCTTAAAGAATCATCAAGTAGCCTTGAGGACACGATTCTTGAAATTTTGCAGTCCGTGGAAGATCTTCAGACCAGGATGCAGGAAATGAGCCTGAGTCTGAAAAAAGAAGAGGCCTTGTTTGAGAGTGGGATCGTGGGCTGGAACGAGGAGTTGCTTGAGGCCCAAAAGACCCTGCATGAAATTACGCAGGAAGACGAACAGGCTCTGGATGGTCTGAGTGCAGATATGGTTCGTTTGCATACTGCTGCCCACAAGGCTTTAAAGAGAGAATGTGTTATTTTTGCAGTAACAAGTGAATGTTGTCCTAATTGCGGAATTCATCTGGCACAGAATTCCTATATAGCCATGAGATATCATAATCAGGTTCATCCCTGTCCTTCCTGCCAGGGAATTTTGTACTACCCAGGCTGATAAATGATGTTAAAACTGTTCCTGGTTCTGACTTTAATTAGTGTTTTTGAGGCCTTGCCCGTTCAGGATGATGCTTTGCTGTTTAGCCCTGAATCCCGTCAGGCCATGGAACAAATGGCCCAGGAGCTTGAGTTAAGCACGGGGATTCGTTTTTTTGTCCTGGTTGAAGAAACATTTCATCTTGAGAATTTTGATTCCAGCTCCCGTTCGGCCTTTGCCCGGTTTATTGAGCCTGTGGCCAATACTCGAGGGGCCATGATTTTTTTGCAGCTCGAAAAGGGCTCACGCAGGGGAAGGGTCAGTTTTTCCCTGGGGCTAGGGCTTCAGGGTGCCATGGAAAGAGAAGCAGTCCGTGAGATTTTAAAGGATATGATCCAGGCTTTGAGCCGTGATCAGAACTACCAGAAAAAGCTTGTCGAAGGGGTTTCACGGTTTATCAAAAACCTCAAAGACTATGCCCAAAAAAGCCCGGCTGTGAGTCCAGATCCTGAAAAACAAAGCACTCTTGAAGTAGAACCGGCGGTTTCATCCAGTAAATTTTTCTGGATTGCTTCTGTTCTTTTGATCTCGTTTATTATAAGCTTGGCCTTGTTCGTCTGGTCGCGACGCAAATGTCCGCGTTGTGGGTCCAGACTGCATGTAAACATCCGCCCCCTGTCGCATGGGGAATCTCGGTATAAACGGATTAAAATCATAAAATGTTTCGATTGCAATTACTTCCGGAAATACCTCTTCTAGGCTAGAAGGAGCCAGCATGTCTGCAAAAAAGAAAAATAAGCCTACAGAAATTGAAGATGATGAACTGGAGGATTTGGAAGATGAGATAGAAAGTCTGGACTACACGCCCAGAGAGCTAGAACCATCACAAATCTCGGATCGGGATGAGAAGGAAAGGGCCAATCGGCCCGCTGTTTTTGATATTCCTGTATTACCATTGCGGGAGATTGTTGTTTTTCCGTACATGGTGATTCCATTGTTTGTGGGAAGAAATCTGTCCTTGGCCGCCATTGAAAAGGCAATGGAGACCAATCGCGAAATTCTTCTGGTTTCACAAAAGCAGGCCAAAACAGATCATCCTTCCCGCGAAGACCTTCATGATGTGGGTACAGTTGCTGAGATTATGCAGCTTTTAAAGCTGCCTGATGGAATCGTCAAGATTCTGGTCGAGGGCACTGCCCGGGCCCGTGTCAGAAAATATCGCGACAACGACAAGTTTTTTGAGGCCGAGATTGAGGAATATGTAGATACCGAAGATAAAAATCTGCGGACTCAGGCTCTGATGCGAAACGCCATCACCCAGTTTGAAGCCTATATAAAACTCAATAAAAATGTTCCGGTGGAAATTATCAATGTCACCAACAGCGTTGAAAATCCTGGACGGCTAGCAGACATCATTGTGGCTCACCTCAAATTGAAGGTTGAGGCAAAACAGGAAGTTCTGGAGGCATTTTCTGCTGAAGATCGCCTTTCCATGATCTGCGATATCTTAAATAAAGAGATAGAGATTCTAAATATCGAGAAAAAAATCCGTGGCCGTGTGCGCAAGCAGATGGAGCAGGTTCAGAAGGAATATTATTTAAGGGAACAGATCAAGGCCATTCAGAAAGAACTTGGTGAAAACGATGAGGCGGCCAATGAGGCCAAGGAGTTCAGAAAACTCATTGATAAAGCCAAAATGCCTAAAGATATCAAGGACAAGGTTTTAAAAGAATTGGACAAGTTCGCCAAAATGTCTTATTCCTCAGCTGAGAGTGGAGTGATTCGCAACTACCTTGAAATTATGGTTGAGCTTCCCTGGTCTAAAAAAACCAAGGATCACCTGGATGCCAAAGTAGCTCAGGAGACCCTGGATAAAGACCACTACGGGCTAGAAAAGGTCAAAGAGAGAATTATTGAATTTTTGGCAGTATGCCAGCTCAAAAACACGATCAAGGGGCCAATTCTTTGTCTGGTGGGACCACCTGGGGTGGGAAAAACATCTCTTGCCCGATCAATTGCCGAGGCTATGGGCCGAAAATTTGCCAGAATTTCTTTAGGCGGCATGCGTGATGAAGCTGAAATTCGTGGGCACAGACGCACCTATGTGGGGGCTATGCCAGGGCGATTGATTCAGACTTTAAAGCAGGTAGGGACCAAAAATCCGGTTATTCTTCTGGATGAGATCGATAAAACCGGCTCCGATTTTAAAGGCGATCCTTCCTCGGCATTACTTGAGGTTTTGGATCCGGAACAGAATGTAACCTTTCGTGACCATTATATTGGCGTGCCTTTTGATTTGTCTCAGGTTCTGTTTCTCACAACTGCCAACCATCCTTATTCCATCCCTGGTCCTCTGATGGATCGTATGGAAGTGATATCCCTATCCGGTTATACGGAGGAGGAAAAGGTTCAGATTGCCAAAAAGTATCTGGTCCCCAAACAAATCGAAGAGAATGGTTTGAAAGAGGGGCAGTTAAGCATTTCCGAGGATGCCCTGGTTGAAATCATTCGTTGTTACACTCGTGAAGCCGGAGTTAGGGATCTGGAGCGCAAGGTCGGTTCCATTGCCCGTAAGGTGGCTAAGGCCATGGTCATGGAAAAGGATAAAAAGACCAGAAAGGTCACGGCTAAAAATGTAGTGGATTATCTGGGAGTTAGAAAACTGCTTCCAGATATGCAGGGAATTGAGGATCAGGTCGGTGTGGTTACTGGTCTGGCTGTGACTTCTCTTGGTGGTAACATTTTGCCAATTGAAGTTGAGATTATGGAGGGGGCAGGAAAAATTCTTCTGACGGGAAATCTAGGAGATGTCATGAAAGAATCCTGTCAGGCAGCAATCACCTATGTTCGTCGGCATAGAGAGAAGTTTTTTATTGACCCGGAGTTTTACAAAAAGCTCGATATCCATATTCATGCCCCAGAAGCCGCTATTCCCAAAGATGGTCCTTCTGCCGGAATCACAATTGCTACGGCCTTAGTTTCTGCCCTGACAAATGTGCGGGTGCGTAAAGATGTGGCAATGACGGGCGAAATTTCTCTCAAAGGCAAGGTAATGCCCATTGGTGGGGTGCGAGATAAATCACTGGCAGCATACAGGGTGGGTATAAAAGACATTATCCTGTGTGAAGAAAATGAGAAGGATCTTGAGGAAATCCCCAAGGAAATCAAGGAAAATATCCGCTTTCATATCGTAAAAACCTTTGATGAAGTTCTGAAGGTGGCTCTTGTTGCCAAGGATTATCAGGATTTGTTATCCGGAAAGACCAAGCCAGCTATAGTTGCCCCAGAGTCCAAATCTAAAGGAAGAGGACGCAGAAAATCGGTTCAGATTCAGGCTACGGAGGATTGATGCCTGCATCAATGACTGGGTATGCCACAGGTGAAATTCTGTGTCGCGGTGTAAGTGGGACAATTGAGATCCGTTCGGTGAATCACAAACACCGCGAGTTAGGCATAAGTTTGCCCATGAACTCTTTGGCTCTGGAAGCTAAAGTCAGGGAGATGGTTGAACCTTTGGTGCTTAGGGGCAAAATTCAGCTTAGTGTCAGGCTTGAGTTTAAGCAGTTGAGTACTGGACCTGTGGTGGATCTGGATAAGGCCAGATCCTGGGTCGATCGATGCAACCAGCTCTCGGATGCCATGAATCTGAAATCGGATCTGGGTGTCAGTCAGCTGATTACCCTTCCTGGGGTTTTAGCCGATAGTACGGATCCAAATTTGCATCAGGATCTTGAGGATGCATTATTGAAGTATCTGCCTTCTGTGGTTCAGGCATTTTGTGTTTCGAGACAGAAAGAAGGGGATTTTTTGAGCCGGGAATTGTTAAAGTACCTTTATCGCATGGAAGAATGCCGGCAGATGATAGAGGGTTTACAGGCAACGATTCAGAACGATTCCCTGGAAAGATACAGACAGAGGGTAGGCCTTTTTATGTCAGGGGAACTTGATGAAAACCGCCTGTATCAGGAAGTTGCCATTCTTTTGGAAAAGGCTGATGTGAGTGAAGAGCTGGTTCGTCTGGCAGCTCATTTCAAAGCCTTTGAAGAGATTTTGTTACAGGCTTCTGAATGTGGCAGGTCCTTGAATTTTTTGTGTCAGGAAATTCATAGGGAGATCAATACAACCGGCTCAAAAAGCCAGAATCTTGAGGTAGTCAGGCAGGTGCTGGAGCTTAAGAATCTTCTGGAAAAAATTCGGGAGCAGATTCAGAATCTGGAGTGAGGTGTTGCATGCGGCTCAAAATGCTTGGAATTGGATTCGGAAATTTTGTGATGGCCAACCGGCTGATTTCTGTTATATCTCCTGGGTCAGCCCCTGTGAAACGAATCAAGGATGTGGCCAAGGAAAAGGGAAAGCTGGTTGATGCTACTTATGGGCGAAAGACCAGGTCTATTCTGGTAATGGACTCCGAACATGTGGTCTTATCTGCTGTAAACCCCGAAACAATTCATGTCAGGCTGGCCAATAACGAACAGAGCCTGATTCGTGAAGAAGAAATGGACTCCCTGGATATGAGTGATGGGGAGGACGAATAATGAATGCAATCAAGAGAAGCGGAGTGCTGTTTGTGGTATCCGGGCCTAGTGGTTCGGGTAAGTCAACTCTTTGCAGGGATTTGATGAAAAAACCGGACCTTCCTTTTGGGTTGGCTGTTTCGCATACGACCCGGGCGATTCGTCCCCGTGAAGTGGATGGTATTGACTACCACTTTTTAAGTAAAGAGGATTTTGAGCGCAATCTGGCCCGGGGGCTATATCTTGAATACGCATTGGTGCATGGTAACTATTATGGGACTCCTCAGACGGCAGTGGATGCATTTTTAAGTCAGTCCAAGCATGGGATTTTAGAGATTGATGTACAGGGTGGATTGCAGGTTAAGGCTAAAAAGCCAGATACCGTGTTGATTTTTGTATGCCCACCGCGATTTTCGATTCTGGAGGCCCGCCTTAAAAGCAGGGCGACAGATTCCGAGGAAGTGATTGCCCGTCGTATTCACAATGCCATTGACGAGATAAAAAAAATACCATCTTATGACTATCTGATCATTAACGATGATTATGATTTGGCCCTAAAAGAACTGGAATCTATTTTGTATGCAGAACAAAACCGGATTTCACGGTTGAATCCTGAAAATCTGTATGATACCATGCAACTTCCCTAAATCAGGACTGCGCCCAAAGCGTGAAGGACAGGTATGATCGATTTTAATATTGATACTCTGCAGAAAAGTTTAGATGGTAAGTTTAATGTAGCTCACCTAATTATCAACCGGGTGAAAAAACTTAAAACCGGTGTGGAATCCAAGGTGAATCGAAGAATGCGCGAAAAAGATATTGTTCTTGCCATTCGCGAGATTGATTCTACAGAACTTGA
The DNA here is from genome assembly GCA_019454875.1 of Candidatus Cloacimonadota bacterium. Lineage (GTDB taxonomy): Bacteria > Muiribacteriota > UBA6191 > UBA6191 > UBA6191 > UBA6191. Next base: position 67,126 of record JACFNL010000006.1, read on the forward strand.
ATACACTCTGGACGAGTCCAGCACCCGTGAGCGACAGGTAGAGCTGGCTGAGGCAGTGCTTGAAGACAGAGGAGACCGATCCTAAAAATGATTGCCGAGGTTCTTATACCTCGCCCAATATTTAAGCGGTTTCATTACAGGATTCCCCAGGAGTGGGAATCCTTTGTTTTTTCCGGGAGCCGTGTGCTGGTGCCTTTTGGTAACTTGCAGATGCAGGGGCTGGTGGCCAATGTTTTAGAGGATTCAGGGATTCAGCCAGATATGGTGCTGAAGCCTATTCTGCGACCGCTTGAACCCTTTGAGGCCGTTGACAGGATTTCTCTTGAGGTTATTGAGTCGATCTCGGAAAGAACCATCCAACCGGAAGGTGAGGTTGCCTCCCTTTTTTATCCCCGTTATGAACCTCCTTTGATTTCAAACTTTTCTCTGTCTCCAAACCTGGCCTGGGCCTGGGAGCAGATTCCTGTTTCCAGAAAACAGTTACGGCAGGGTTTTTCTCGTCTGTGTTTGAGTAACCATACCCAATTTTCTATGGATGATTTACGAAGTATCAGTTTGCTTTCGGATCCTCTGATTCGTGATTTAAAAAAATTGGGAGTGATTCTTGAAACACCGGGTTTTGAGAGAGAAGAGATTCTGCCCATCAAGTATTTGCCCACAGCCGGTCCATCCTTGAGCAATCAACAGACTATGGCTTTAGATGGGATTTTAGAAGAGCCTGTTTCCAGAATCTGTTATCTGCACGGGGTGACGGGCTCAGGTAAAACAGAAGTTTATCAGGAGTTGTGCCAGCATGTTTTAAACCAGGGGCTTGGTGCATTGATTCTGGTTCCTGAAATTGCTCTGACCCCCCAGATCAAAAAACGGTTTTATGAAAGATTTGGGGAGTTGGTCACTGTGATTCATTCTGGGCTGGGGGATAAGGAAAGGTATAAGGAGTGGGCTCTTATTCAGGCTGGCTACCGTCGACTGGTGATAGGTGCCCGATCGGCTCTATTTGTACCCTTACGCCCTTTAGGACTTTTAGTGGTAGATGAAGAGGGAGAAAGCAGCTACCGTCAGGATACTGCTCCATTTTATGATGCCCGTCAGGTAGCCGAAGAAATTGCTTCCCGTAGTGGTGCCAGACTGGTTTTTGGTTCTGCCACCCCCTCCATTCAGGCTTATTCACGGATCAAGTCCAAAGAATTTGCCTATTTTGAGATGGGAAAGCGGCATTACTCCCAGGCTATGCCAGACATTCGCATCATTGATCTAAAAACCGAATTTCACAACCGCAATTTGAGCGTTTTTTCCAAAACCTTAAAAGAAGCTCTCTTAAAGGAGTTGAAGGAGGGGAACCAGGCTATATTGTTTGTGAATCGCCGGGGTCACTCCAGTTTTGTAATGTGTCGCAACTGTTCTCATGTTCTGGAGTGTGAACATTGCAAGGTATCTCTTACCTATCATGATACATCCATGCATCTTCATTGCCATTATTGTGATTACAGGACACAAGTTCCTGAGGTATGCCCCCAGTGCCAATCCACTGCCATCAAGTATTTTGGTATCGGGACACAAAAGGTAGAGTGGTTTTTTCAAAAGGAATTTCCCGGAGTGAGGTATGCCCGCCTTGATACTGATATCAGTAGCAAAAAGGGGGCCTCGGAAGCGATTTTGAATCGAATGCAAAACAATGAGATTCAGGTTTTGATCGGAACCCAGATGATTGCCAAGGGCCTGGATTTTGACAATGTAACTCTTGTAGGTATTCTTAATCCCGATGCTATTGTCAAAATGTCGGACTACTCGGCTGCGGAAAAGGCCTTGCAGTTATTTGTACAGATAGCCGGAAGGGCAGGCAGACGCTCCAAACAGGGTACAGTGTTTTTGCAGACTTACCAGCCAGAACATCCTGTATATCGTCACCTTCTGACTCAGAACACCCGCCAGTTTCTGGAAGAAGAATTAAAAATGCGCGAGGAACTGAACTTTCCTCCTAGCTCAATTTTGATTCATATCCAAACCAACAGTGAAATCATGGAACAGGCCCAAGATGCCATTCATTCTGTACACGCACAATTAACTGAACTTCTGAAACCAACCTCTGTTCAGGAAATCACCCCGCCCCAAAAGTCCCCAATTGAAAAAATTGATCGGCGCTGGCGTTATCGCTTTTTAGTCAAAACAAAGTACAGTCAGGCTGTCTGGTGTGCATTGCGGGAACTGCGGGAAGGTTTTAGGGCAGCAGGCCAGACCAGACTCAAAATCATGGTCGATCCTGATAATTTGCTGTAGGTGCTATTCCCCCGCTTTTTGGTGTAAAACCAGTCCATAAGCTATTGCAAAAAGCTGGTTTGTGGGGGAGCTCAGGGAAGCTTATCCATATACTCCTGGACAAGATCATCAAACCCGGAGCCTAAAAGACTTTTCATTTTGCTTCTGGCTGCTTCGGAATCCATGATGCCTTCCTGAAATAGATTTAAATAGGTGCTAAGCTTGCCTTCAATCCGTCCCTGTCCAGCTCCTAGCTGAAAGCCCCGCTGTTCCCCAACTTGTAT
>JACFNL010000115.1:0-393 GCA_019454875.1 Candidatus Cloacimonadota bacterium
AGACGATGCCACCTGGGTATGTCACGGAAGGCTTGGGGTCTATTCCGCAAAAGTTTTCATTGAGGAGTTTTCGAAGGTATCAGAGAATAAGCTGACAGCCTGTGCCGGAATCGCGATCTGCAAAAGTAAGTATCCATTTTTTCGGGCTTATGAGTTGAGTGAAAGGCTTTGTGCCAGTGCCAAGGAAAAATTTCGTTCTGTATCAGATTCTTATGGAATGCTAGATTTTCATATAATTCATGGGCATGAAGATCATAATTTATCGAGTTTGAGGTCAAACCAGTATAAGCTAGGAAAAGTGTCGCTGACCCAGAGGCCATTAAGCCTGTCTGACCTAAACCAGTATACTAAATTCATTGAAGCTAATTCGAACAAAAATTCCGGCTGGTGGCA
>JACFNL010000115.1:403-3089 GCA_019454875.1 Candidatus Cloacimonadota bacterium
GTCCACTGATTCAGACCAGAAGCAACAGATATTACAATGGCAAGTTAGAGGGGAATGGCCACCCAATGAATCTCCCCAGTTACTTGCAGATTTACTTAGGGGCGAAAAAACCAGTCCCTTTGTGGATATTTGTGAACTGCGTGAGTTTGTTATTCCTAAGATGTTTAGGGGGGAACAGTGAATCATTATACATTGCAGATGAAATTACTCTCAGATACAGCTTTTGCGGCTGGTTCTGGTTATGGTAATCAAATCGATTCTGATGTTGTTCTTGATACCTTTGGCCTGCCAGTAATTCCGGCGAGACGGGTTAAGGGTTTATTATTGGATGCTGGTTCTCAGTTAACTACGGCTTTGGGTGACTTATATCAACAGAAGTTGGCAGCCACCTTTGGAGTAGGTGGACAGGCGATTTCAGATTCAGCCAGTTTTGACAACGGCAAGCTGCAGCAACATGAAGAATTGAGGCAATGGCTCGAATACCTGAAGCAGAAGAAATCTGAATGGTTTACTCAAGATAGTGTTGCTTCAGAGTTTACCGTGATTCGCAGAAGTACGGCACTTGATGATGAAGGAACTGCAAAAAAGAATTCACTGAGGACAATCCGAATGCTACGCAAAGGTCAGATTTTCAATTTTTCGGTGTTTTGTACTGTGGAGCAGGCTGAAATTGTTTCCCTTGCAGCCTTGGCCTTACGGCAGGGGGGAAGTAGCAGAAATCGTGGAAGTGGTCAGATTACTTGCAAGCTCTTAGATTCAACAGGTAAAGACATAGCAGATGAAGCCATTCAACACTGGTTTAAGGAGAGTAAATGAAATTGCTGACCATTCATTTGAAAACCCTGCAACCTGTATTAGTTAAAGCACCAGGCGACGAGCCCAATACAGTCAGTTCATTAAACTGGCTACCAGCCAGGGTGATTCTGGGCGCAGTGGCAACCCACTGGTTAAAGCAAAACAAAGTCGCCTCTGATTCTGCTCACCGCGATCCGGTGTTTAAAAGACTATTTCTAAGTACCAATGGCCCACGATTTTTTCCTGCATATCCTGTGGATAATGAAGGAAAAATCGCACATAAAGCCCCAGCCTGTTACGGCATCAAAAAGGCAAACATTCACAATGACAACAAAATTTTCCAGAACTTTTTAGATGACGATCCAGAATATGGGGTGCAGTATAAACCTTTGGAGGGTTTCATTAGCAATGACTTGAAAACAGGTATTACTGTTCCGATGGTCGATACCTTTCATCACAAAAGGGACAGGTATACAGGTAGCACCGAAGCGGGACAGATTTTTCACTATTCAGCCATAGATGAAGGAACAAGCTTTCTAGCGTCAATTCGTGGCTCAGAGGAAGATCTGGATTTAATACAGAGCTTACTGGAACAGGGTGATCTTTGGTTAGGTCGATCAAGAACCGCTCAGTACGGCAGAGTAAAGTGTCAGATTGTAGAGCGAACTGATGTGGCTTTGGTCAAAATCAAAAGCGACGAAAACACAATATTGTTTCGCTCCCCTGTGATTTTATCCTCTGCGAATGGAATGGTAAGTATGCCTTCCTCAGAGGTACTGGAAAAAGTCTATTTTGAGGATATGTGGAAAGTAGGTACAGACCATATTTATGGTCGTACCGAAAATATTCTGAGTTACCAATCAGTGAAAAGACAGAACCTGACAGCAAAAACAGCGATCAGTGCTGGCACAGTGCTAAAACTTATTCGCTCAAAAATTGGCAGTGATGATGATGCGGTACAGTTACTGCAGAAATTGCAATTTGGTGGACTAGGATTAAACATTAAGGAAGGCTTTGGTTGGGTGGAATTTAATCCCCGTCTACCAGAAATGGTAATTATTCAATCAGATGGAAAGGCCAATAACGCAACAGAACCTACCGGAGAGATACCTCTTCCTATTTCTGAAATCATCAAAAGGCAGGTAAGAACTGAGGTGCAGAATCACATTCTTAAACAAATCAGTACTGTGGCTTTCTCTACAATGAGTGGAGCTTTGGCAGGAAGGCTCCTGGGTTTATGCAGACAAGCTAAAAGTTATTCAATATTTGAGGGAGAGCTGAAAAATCTTGCGAAGCCAGCCAAGGATAAGCTGGAAAAAGTTTGGCTAAAAAATCAAGGTACAAATTTCAGAATTTACCTGAAAAATTTCCAGGAACAAGTAGTTCAATCTGTACCACACGATTACCCCTTAAGTGAGAAGCTGAAGCTTAGAGACGATAAAGACTATATTGAGGGTGTGACCCATGATACTGCCCTGTTGGTTCTGAAATTCATTCTAAAAAGCATTCGCATCAATGGAAAGGGGCAGGCATGAGTAATTCTTTAGAATTTTGTGAAAGAGATAGGATCTTTGAAGTCAAAATCAGCCTGACCAATATATCTGGATTAAGAATAGGCTCTGGAGAATGTGCTGGTTCTGATATCGATGTATTAGTAGGTTCAGATAAAATTCCATTTATTCCTGGCACAAGTATGGCAGGTGTTTTAAGAAACTTCTTCAGGGGAAGGTCTTATCAAGAGTATTTTGGAACCAGAGGGGTTCACTCAGAACTTCGCCAGTCCTGGATTCAAGTCTCTGATTTCTTTTGTGAAAATAGGAACTTCAAAGTTTTGCGAAGAGATGGGGTTGGTATTGATTCTGCCAGAGGTGTGGCCAAGGACACAGCTAAA
>JACFNL010000115.1:3099-9372 GCA_019454875.1 Candidatus Cloacimonadota bacterium
AAATACGATTATGAGGTGGTTGCTCCAGATCTGAAATTTTCGGGCAGTATTTGTTTACAGGTGCCTGCTTCTGAAGAATCAAGGGCTACGGATTTTTTAGGTCAGGTTTACCACCTGTTTAAGAAGCAAAAGGTTTTACTAGGAGCCGCTACTGGGTTTGGGTTCGGAAGATTCAAGTGTAATGAATTCACATGCTCGTATTACGATCTTGGCAATAAATCTTCGTTAAAGAAGTGGCTATGTAAGGCCCCAGCACCTCTTGAAATTAAAGAATCCGAGTTACCAATTGATGGGACCAGATTTTCCATCAAAGCTAAACTTCGTGATTCTTTGTTGATTCGTGACTCGGAGGGCACAGCTGATGGGCCGGATGCCCAACATATCTCCTGGAAGAAGGACTCACATTATATTCCCGGAACCTCCTTAAGAGGAGCTATTCGCGCGCGGGCTGAAAAAATATTAACTGTGTTTGTAGCCGATCCAACTAAGTCTGAAAATATACTGCGAAGCATTTTTGGCTATGTGAGCACAGATTCTGAGACCGAGCAAAAATGCAGTAGAGGGCGGCTATCTGTAATGGATGGCAAGGTCGAGGGAGTTGTCTCGGAGTTACAAAACAGAGTCAGTATTGATCGATTCACCGGGGGGGCAAGAGATGGAAAGCTGTTTGATGCCAAGGCCCTGTTTCCCGATTATAAAGAGACTAGTGCTGGGCTTTGTGAATTTGAGTTTAAACTTTCTGCAGATGCTAAACAGGTAGAAGTTGGGTTGATGTTACTGACCTTGCTTGATTTTGCCCGGGGTGATTTTGCTGTTGGTGGTGAAAAGTCCATTGGTAGGGGCAGGTTTGATCTGCAGGTTTTCAGTGTGCAGTCCCACGGTAAGAATCTAATGATTTCCGGGAATGATAAATCTACAGGCGATATAGAGTATTTTCAGCAGTGTATTCAAAAGCTGGAGCAAGGATTGTGAATACCATGAAGATTATAAACAAAGTAACAATGGCTGATCTGGAACAGCAGTACAAGGGTTTAGCCTCAGGTTCTTATGCATGGATCGATTTTCCCTGGCAGCAAATTTGTGGAGTGAAGGCAGATTCTGGTTGGATTTTCAGCCATGGCTTTGATGATGAAGATTTGGAGTTTCTAGAGTCCGCCCGTTTTTTTAACCCTGCAGTGGAAATTGGTTTTTTCCCCACGGGACAGGGGTTTGTTGTTCGTACCTTGGATGTCGCTACAGACTGCAAGGAATTCACTCATATAATCGCTGGCACTAGTGCAAAGAATCTGGCAAATGGATTTACTGAACTCTATGAAGACCGTGGTACTTCCGTTATTGTACCCTGGGCTATACCAGATATTGAACAGTTGAGCCCAGAATGTAGATTGTGCATGAGAGTTTCCTATCATATAAATTACGATCAATGGGGCTTGGCCTCCTATGGAGATTGTCGTTTCATTGGGTTTGAGATGCTTCGGGGAAGGAATTCAATATGTTAAAGGGTAAGGTAAAAATTCTGTCTCCAAAGTCACCAAAGGCACAAGCTATCAATTTCGAGTTTCTCGATGCGGATGGGAAAACCAAAAATATACCTCAGAAGAGTGCTCATGTTTTGGAGTATTTCAGGAAAAATATTGGCAAATCATTTGAAGTTACTTACGGTCTAAATCCCGACTCCAGCCTCGAATGGATTAAGAATATGGAAGGTAGAGTCATTTACGGAACAGAATTTGCAAAAAGTGTTTCGGCTGATGTTAAACCTAATTCAGGTCCTGGCCCAGTTCAAGGTGATGGTCACCAACATGGTGGGGGAAATGGGGATCCGATGAATTACAATGCGACATCACCCTACAATTTCGTGCCCCTTTATGACGAGGTAAAAGCCAGTACCCACAACCCACCTCAGAATCAGTTTGCCAAGGACTCGTATTCTGGATACATGGATTATTCTGTTACCAATCTAACCGAGCTATACATTCGAGGCCATGGTTCAGACAAGAATTCAGATTTTTTTTCTCCAGGTGGAGTCTTGCAGATTCCAGGCAGCAGTGTACGCGGCATGGTACGAAACATTTTTGAAATCATCACTCAATCTAAATTTACCCAGTTTGACGATATTCGCCTGTTTTATCGGGCTATATTTGGCCCGTCTGCATTTGGTAGAGATTATGTATCGCACTTTGCAGACTCCAAAAAAGGCAATCGCCAGAATGGTAGTGTTGATACCCACTGGTATAAGTCAAGGGCAGCGTGGCTCATCAAAGAAGGTGATAAGTATGTGCTGCTTAAGCCAAAGGATCATGATAAGTACCATAATGGATATGTTCAGGTTAGTGATCATCATGGACGAATCAATGAAATGGAGTTATCGCAGACATTCCGTACTCACAAGATATTTGTGGATTGTAGTAAAATTTGTAATCGGAACCGTAGACACCAGGCCAGAAGAGGTGGTAGACGGGAATTTGATTTCAAAACGTCTGATATTAAAGCAGAGAATGTGTCGTTTGTACTAAAGCCCGGATATTCTGAAGCAGAATTGGTTGTTACAGGAAAAATGCAGAATAAACATTTCCACCCTATAGTTTTTCCGCCAACTAAAGATAAATATGAAGTTGATCAGGAAATCTTTGAAATTTATCGAACCGATGTTTCCAGACACGAAAGGGCCGATCTCTTAAAAAATCTAAAGGATAAGAAGCAGGTGCCCTGTTTTGTATTGTTGGATGACAATGGCAAAGTAACAGCCTTTGGTCATACCCCAATGTTTAGGTTTCCCTATCAAAAAACAATTGGAGCATTTGTCCCTGAAGAATTAAGAAATGAGGGTGTTGAGGATTGGACGGAATCAGTGTTTGGCTCAATTCTAGAAAATGTGAACGATGAGAAGAGAGATAAGATTCATGCCGGGCGGTTGAGTTTTGGTTCGGCGTTTCATAAGGATCCTGTGAATTCTCTACGGCACATGGAAGGTGAGAAAAGCCCAAAAATTTTATCCTCTCCCAAGCCCACAAGTTTTCAGCTATATCTTGAACAACCTGATGGAGTGACTAAGGAAGCTATTGAAACCTGGGAAGGCAATGGGCCCCACCGTAAAGTTCGAGGTTATAAACGCTACTGGCATAAGTCTGCTGGCGGCTGGCATGAAGGCAGGATTATTGACGATAAGCAGCACACTAAAATAAAGGCTGTTCGACCCAACCAAACATTTAAGGGTAGAATCTGGTTTGAGAATCTTAGCAAAGAAGAGCTGGGAGCACTGTATTTAGCCCTAACCCTTAGTGATGAGCACTTTCATAAACTTGGCATGGGCAAACCCTTGGGTCTAGGAACAGTTCAGGTTAAGTCGGACAAGGTGGTTGCTAAAACTCCTAACGACTTGAAGTCTGGGTACCTGAGTTGTCTAACCCGCTCTGAAGCTGTTGGCTGCGACAATGAATTTTTGAATGAGTGTGTGGCCCTGTTTGCAGCTAAAATCTACGAAACTCCTGTAAAGAATCGAGAAGAATTCTGGTCTCGGGTTAATAAGGAACACATCAAGGAGCTTGCCTGTATGCTTGAACGGGATCGAGCAGATCCTGGGCAGGTTAAGTATATGACAATTCAAGGTGGAAGAGGGGGAAACGAGTTTGAAAGTCGGGACATTCTAAAAAGACCATCAATGATTTCAAGAAGGAGATAAATGAAATCCCCCAGCCCGCTGTATTTCTACATACGGTGCTGGGGGTTATGTTCGCTGTACATGATACACCTCCAATTGATACGCTGTGTTACTGCCAGTATTACTTCTTACTAAAAACTAGAATGGCAATTATCACAGAGACTCCGTTGTGTACTTTTCTCCAGAATTTATCATCAGTAAGCATAGCCATAATTTTATCGATAGACATATTAATCACCCCCTTTCTGAAAAAATTTATGCGCAGCCCAGCCAATTGCAGCAGTCAGAGAAGCCGCAGTGCTGCCATTGATGGCGTTACCATACCCGGGAAACCAACCGCAAGCAAGCTGACTCGCACTCCGTCCGGCAACTGCGGCACTGAAGTTAGCAAGAAGTGAAGGGGCGTGAGTATCTGAAATTTTTACACCATGAACCCAGCCAATGCTTTGAATCATTGCAGTTTGAATTACACATAGGGGAATAAAATCGCTACCAGGCGCCTGTGCCATGCCTGCGCCAACAGCCCCAGCAGCAAAAGAAGCGGAACCAATAATTCCAGAAACTTTAAAGAATTTAGCATCCATAAAAACCTCCATTAAAAATGTTAGTACAAGAAAGTATTAACACAAGCTGACGCTTACAATGGGCGAATCTATGGATTTCATTAAGATTCTTCTCAACTATAAGCGGAAGTATGGATATAGTCAATAGTTTTGAAATATTTTTTTTCTGAGAATGGTGTGGACGGGTTAAAATGCAGGCAAGATGGTGAAACGATATTTGATGAAGTGGTTGACTCTTTTCAGGCTCGTCTTGTTAGCTCTAGCAGTTGTATCTGCTGTAACAATCTGGCAACAGTATCAGCTTGAGGCACTGGCCTTGATACGCATTGATCCAATCCCAGTAGCCCGAACCATGGTGTCGGAAGGCCGTTATGCCGAGGCTGGTGGTTATTTGGGTTTTTTCATGGATTACGATTATGTTAATCATAATCCAGAAGCCCTAGGGTTGTATGAAGAAATTTCCAGTAAACGCAGTAGTTGGGAGTATCAATTTAGTAAATTTGGTGAAGGGCTGTTAACTGGTTCAAGTGATGAAACCATTGGCAAGGCCGCTGGCTTTGCGAGCGATTTTTTTGTTATTGGTGATATTCGGGATTTGATGTTTCAAGGTGTGAATCTGGCCAAAGGCGAGGAAGTAGACAAAACACTTGTTGCTTTGGCTAGCCTTGGGGTCATCGCTTCCGCTGCTCAAGTAGCTAGTGCTGGTGGTACTGCTGCCACTGCCGGAGCTATGGCACCTGCGGTTGCTGGTACTACAGTGGCTAAGAGTGGACTTATTGCATTAAAAGCAGCTAAAAAGTTGGGCAAATTACCCTCCTGGTTGAATAAGATTATTATTCAATCAAAAACCCTGGATGGCTTAAGCGAAGTGCTTACGAATGTAAATACGCTTGCAAAAACACCTGGGGGATTAAATTTGCTCAGTCAAGCCAGTAATGCGTCGGAACTGGGGAGAATGGCAAAATTTGCGGATATTTTTGGAGCACAGAGTGCTGCCATTTACAGGGTTGGTGGTCGGACTGTGATTGAGATTGCACAGCGGGCAGACAAAATTGGTAAAGACACCATCAGACTGGCAACTACCTTTGGTCAGGATGGATTAAAATTACTCGACAAAATTGGTGCCCTCAAGTTCACCAAAGTCATCAGTCGGGCTACTAAAATGGCTTACAAGGGTGATGTTTTTCAGTTGCTTGCCAGATTCTTATTGTGGTTGCCACCGTGGGTGAAGTATCTGCTCATAGTGATTGGCCTGCTTGTCTGGGTACCGTGGCGGATGCTCTCCGCGTTTTACCGGTGGTGTTGCAGACGGGTATCAAACTTTTATAGTACTTAAAACCTCCAACTGCTTCCCCATAAACCCAATCCCGATCTTCATGATTTTTGTGGCTCCCTGAGATCGGAGTTCCAGCTCATATTGCCGCTCTTCAATTTGCTCTAAGGCCCGCTTTGCTGTCTCAATCAGATCAGATTCTTTTCTTGAGCGATGGGTTTTGAGTTCTATCACTACTCCAAAATTCTTGGGGTCTTTGGGGATCATAAGGATGTCACAACGGCCCATACCAGATTCACGATTGGATCTTATATGCCATGTGTCAGAAAAGGAGACGATCAAACCCAAAACAAAACCATGATAGAACTTTTCAGGTTTTTTGCCATCAACATCAAAATAACTGAAGCTGTCCGATACAAGTTCTCTAAAAATTTCCTCAAACTCGTCTTCATCTCCATCACGAAGGCAGGTTCTTAAATTTTGCAGAAGGGATAAGGATTTACTGGATGCAAACCAGTATTGAACAGAGTCATCAAAAATTTGTGCCACCTCAGAATTGGGAACTTTTAGGTGTACCAGTGCCTTAGGAACCGCTGGTGGCACTTCAATTTTTATGGCCTTCAAATACCCGGTAAAATAAAGAAAGTTCCAGAGATTAGTCGGGGTGTTTTCAATTTCCTGAAAGACAACCTGCTCCTGTAGTGGCACCGTGATGCTTAGGCCTGCCATTAAATCTTCCAGATCTTTTTTGGCATCCACCCCAGAGCGGCCTAAAA
>JACFNL010000116.1 GCA_019454875.1 Candidatus Cloacimonadota bacterium
TCAGTTTAAAAAATGCTACGGATTCTATCCAGATGCAAAAGCAGGGCCAAAATAGCTGGGAAGTGACTTCCCTTGCTGGATTTGGTGCGGAAACGGATCGGGTTTCTGAATTGATGCTAAAACTTGCAACCCTGAAGTATGGGGACAAAATTTCTACTGGATCGCGACACTTTTCCCAGTTTGAACTGGATGACAAGCAGGCTTTGCAGGTGGAATTGTTACAACAGGGTGGCAAAGTTTCTGTTCTTTATCTTGGTAAGGAACGCATGCGTGAGGGCGGGATGTTTGGTTCCGTTCCTGATGGACAATACATGAGAACTGACAAAAGCGAGGATGTATATCTGTTAAAAGATGGTCTGGATATCAGCGTGGATCCTATGAACTGGATTTTACGCAAACTGCCAGAGCTAAAATCTTCAGAAATTGCATCCATGCAGATCGGTCAGACTACTACTGATTCGGTTACATTAAGCCGCACAGGGACTGATACTTCTTTGCAAATGCCGGATTTAAACCCTGGGGAAACCTTAAATGTTTCGGCGGTGGAAGCCTGGGCCAGAGTGCTTGAGAATCTGAGTTTTGCGAGCTTAAAGGCCGTCACATCGGAAGAAGTCTCAGCAATTCTTACCTCATTTACTACTTTAACTGCCCGGACATTTTCTGGATTTGTAATGTCTCTTGATATCAGCGAGGCCAAAAATTCAGCTGGTAATCATCTTGTGCGCCTGGGATTTCAATCCGAGTCCGAGGATCCTGTCATCATGGGTCAGGTAGAGTCTTTTGTGCGCCGTTATGCCAATTGGGTTCTGGAACTTCCAGCCTGGAGTGCTTCCGGCCTTATCAAATCCCGCTCGGATTTTATTTCTCATCCTGAGATTGGGGCCAGGCATATTCTTTTGTCATTGGAGAACCGCACAAAGGAGGAGGCCCTTAGTCTTGGTCAAAGCCTGATTGAAAGATTAAAGGCCGGTGAGTCTTTTGCAGAACTTGCCAAAGAGTATTCAGCCGATGCTTCCAACCGTGACAATGGTGGGGACTTGGGAACATTTGGCAAGGGCAGAATGGTAAAACCCTTTGAGGAAGCCGCGTATGCCTTAAAGGTGGGCGAAGTGACACAAACACCGGTAGAAACGGAGTTTGGTTTTCATATTATCGAAAGAACCCAGTAGGGGTTGGTATGACTACAAAGGGTCTGCACATTTGCAGACCCTTTTTTTTGAGGTGACAAATATGCATTTACATGAGGCCCAAAAAAAAGTTCACAAATATATATCCCAGTTTAAGGTGGGTTATTTTCCACCCCTGGCCAATCTGGCCCGTCTTATGGAAGAGGTGGGGGAACTGTCCCGGGAAATTAATCATCATCACGGACCAAAAACCAAAAAGTCCAGTGAGGACTGTGGAGAGGAAAAAATTGCCGAAGAAATGGCAGATGTTCTGTTTACTTTATTGACCCTGGCCAACCAGCTTGATGTTGATATTGATAAAGCCCTCTGTGAAACCATAAACAAGTATCAGAAAAGAGATCAGAGTCGCTGGGAGAAAGTGGAATAGACGGCTATTTACATTCGTCTTTGGAAACTTTTGAAGACAGGGTGGATCCACAGTGTTTGCAGTTTCGCAATTTGAGGTTAAAATTCGCAAATGATCCAGTACACATTGTTCCGGCACACTGGGTAAATTTTTCGTATTCACCGGGATCGGAAAACACATAACCACATCCGGAGCAGATGCGAAATGGGGGATCTTTATGGTAACAGCTTGATTCTGACATAGGTTTTGGTTGAGATCGTAAGTATTACATACTAAGGTGCTATCGACCAGTACAGGTTCCAAGATTGATTCGGCGTATTTTGGCTCAAAGGAGAAAATATGGACAATTCTTACCAGGAATGGAAGAAGCTTGCAAAAAAAGAAATTCGTCAGGAAGAACTGGATAGTCTTTTTTGGGATACTCCAGAAGGTATCCGTATCAAGCCATTGTATACAGCTCAGGATCTGTCAGAATTGACTTACACAGATACGATGCCTGGTCTTTTTCCTTACATCAGGGGACCTAGAGCCACCATGTATGTTAACAAGCCCTGGACCATCAGGCAGTACGCCGGCTTTAGCACAGCGGAAGAGTCCAATGTTTTTTACAAAAAGAATCTTGAAATGGGACAGAAAGGTTTATCTGTTGCCTTTGATTTAGCTACCCATAGAGGCTACGATTCAGACCATGAACGGGTGATGGGTGATGTGGGCAAGGCCGGGGTTGCCATTGATTCCGTAGAGGATATGAAAATTCTATTTTCGGGTATTCCTTTGGATAAGATGTCTGTTTCCATGACCATGAACGGGGCCGTGTTACCTGTTCTAGCTGCATTTATTGTGGCTGCCGAAGAGCAGGGGGTAGCGGTTGAACAACTTTCAGGAACCATCCAAAATGATGTACTAAAAGAGTTTATGGTTCGTAATACCTATATCTATCCCCCCCAGACATCCATGAGAATTGTAGGAGATATCATCGCCTATACAGCAAAAAATATGCCTAGATTCAATTCGATATCAATATCGGGATATCATATGTATGAAGCCGGGGCCGACTCGGTTCATGAACTGGCATTTACAATTGCGGATGGTCTTGAGTATGTCAAAGAAGCTTTGAGCCGTGGTCTGGCTGTGGATGATTTTGCTCCTAGATTATCCTTCTTTTTTGCCATAGGTATGAACTTTTATATGGAAATTGCCAAACTGAGGGCGGCCAGACTTCTGTGGGCTGAAATGATGGCTCAGTTTGAGCCAAAAAATCCTCAGTCCAGTATGTTAAGAACCCATTGTCAGACTTCGGGCTGGTCACTTACGGAACAGGATCCCTATAACAATCTGATAAGAACCACAGTGGAAGCAATGGCCGCAGTGCTGGGAGGAACACAGTCCCTGCATACCAATGCTATGGATGAAGCAATTGCCCTGCCTTCTGAAAACTCATCGCGCTGGGCTAGAAACACCCAGATTATTTTGCAGGAAGAGGCCCAGATTTGTAGGGTGGTGGATCCGTTTGGGGGTTCCTACTTTATGGAATCATTAACACATTCCCTGGCACATGAAGCCCGTAAGGTGATTTTGGAAATGCAAAACCTGGGTGGTATGGCCAAGGCCATTGAATTGGGGATTCCTAAGATGTGCATTGAAAAATGTGCAGCAGAACGGCAGGCCAGAATTGATTCGGGTAAAGACACCATTGTTGGGGTGAACCGCTATCAGGTTGATAAGGAAGATGAGATTGAAACCCTTGAAGTGGACAATTCAAGAGTCAGAGAACAGCAGATTCAAAGACTTCAGGCCATTCGCAAATCCCGCTCGGAGGCTGATGTAAAAGAGGCTCTTAATGCCATAACCCAGGCAGTCAAGGACAATCAGGGCAATCTTCTGGATTTAGCTGTTAAGGCCATGAGACTCAGGGCTACCGTCGGGGAAGTCTCGGAAGCCATTGCCCTGGTCTGTGGACGGTACGAAGCCAAAAACAATCTGATTTCAGGTGTATATGCCAAGGGTTTTCTTGGAGACCAGGAGTTTATGGACATAAAGCAGTCTGTTTGTGACTTTAATCAAATACATGGCAGAAACCCTAGAATCTATATTGCCAAAATGGGTCAGGATGGACATGATAGAGGGGCCAAAATTGTGGCCACCGGATTCTCTGATCTAGGATTTGATGTAGACATTGGTCCACTGTTTCAGACTCCTGAGGAAGTAGCCCAAATGGCTTTGGAGGCAGATGTTCATGCCATTGGTGTGTCATCGTTAGCAGCAGGGCACAAGACCTTGGTACCTCGCCTGATTGAGTGCTTAAATGCTCTGGGAGCTTCAGAAATTCTGGTTTTTGTAGGAGGAGTAATTCCACGATCAGACTATGAATTTTTAAGACAAAAGGGTGTGGCTTCAATTTTTGGTCCTGGTACTCCTGTGATTCAGTGTGCTAAAGAGGTTTTAAAGTTGATTGAAGCTAAGGGCAAGGATTAAAAATGTTGGCTCAGGAGCTGGCTTTGGGCATCCTGTCTCAAAATCGTCGCAGTCTGGCTCGGGCAATTACTCTGGTTGAAAGCAGTTTGCCAAAACACAGGCAGGCTGCCACAGAGCTTATAAGGATTTTAAAATCTCAGGCATCACCTCGGGAAACATTAAGGATTGGTGTATCTGGGGTGCCGGGGGTAGGCAAGTCCACATTTCTTGAGACGGTAGGGCTGGCTATGGCCAATGCCAATCACAAGGTTTGTGTTCTGGCTGTAGACCCATCCTCGCAGATCAGCGGTGGCTCCATATTAGGAGATAAAACCAGGATGCAGAAACTGTCCCTGCACCCTAATGGTTTTGTCCGACCGTCCCCAGCCCGGGATACTTTGGGAGGCACGGCACTAAGGAGCCGTGAAGTCATCAGTCTTTGTGAGGCGTTTGGATTTGATCGGATTTTTGTAGAAACGGTTGGTGTGGGCCAGTCCGAAACTACAGTGTACTCCATGGTAGATGTGTTTTTAGTGCTTTTATTACCCAATGCCGGTGACGATTTGCAGGGTATTAAAAAAGGGATTATGGAGCTTGCCGATTTCATTTTTGTCAATAAATCCGATCTGGATCCCCATGCCTGCAACAGAATGGCTAAATATTGTGAGTCAGTCTATGAATTGATCCACACACCTAGAGAGGGATGGAAACCCAGGGTAATGACAGGTTCATCCCTTAGTTCTGAAGGGGTCGATGAACTTTTAAGAGGGCTCATGCAATTTGAGCAGTTTCTTTTACAAAACAGCTATAAGGAAACCGTCCGTAGAACCCAGAAGCAGGATGCATTTTTACAGGAGT
Organism: Candidatus Cloacimonadota bacterium; assembly: GCA_019454875.1. Classification (GTDB taxonomy): domain Bacteria; phylum Muiribacteriota; class UBA6191; order UBA6191; family UBA6191; genus UBA6191. Next base: position 4,846 of record JACFNL010000116.1, read on the forward strand.
TGAAGATAGTAGCCTGGGATCAATTTCTTAAGACCAAAAATAATGTCATCAACAAAGCCTCCAGTTCCCTGATAGAGGATAAAATTTCAGTGGCTGATGCTCTTTGGCAGGTGATCGAGGGTGAATAAAAGTGTCTTATATCAAAGAACTCTGAAGCGTTTTTTAAACCGAACAGATGTCAATCTTGGTTTAGGAATTGTGGTTCTTTTAAGTGTGGTTTTTCTATTGATTGAACATCTTTTGACCTTGGAAGCCAACACTCTGGCCCAGCTTCATATTGTTCAGGATCTGATCGTGGGTATTTTGATGCTGGATCTACTGTTACGCTGGTTTGTCAGCAGCAGTACGGTTGCATTTTTGAAATCGCACTGGCTGGAAATTCTGGCTATTTTACCACTGTTTCGGGTCTTTCGTTTGGGTCGCTTCTTCATTCTTTTGAGGCTTTTGCAGCTGTTTGCACTTGGAGCTATCTTTCGTCGAAAATTTGGAAGGTTGCAGCATATTTTTGACTCGCGCTGGCCTGAATATGGGCTGCTGGCAGGTTTTACATGTTTTGCTCTGATTTTTGGAACCCTGGGACTAGCTGAGTTTGAGACGGGCATGGGGATTCAGACCCATGAGGAAGCTTTTTGGAAGGCATTGTTTTCGCTTTTGTCGGGAGAATATGCAGAGTACCCAGAGAGCCTGGGTGGCAAACTGGTTGTATTGGTTTTGTTTGTGTTTGGGATGGGTATCTTTGCTATGCTGACTGGCACTGTGTCGGCTTTTATGCTCGAGAGATTAAAAGAGGATGATATGCAAATTGTTCAGGATGGGGAACAGCTTAAAAATCATATTGTTGTTTGTGGATATTCCGCAAAAACTGCAATTCTTTTACAGGAGCTTCTGGCAGAACCGGAGAATCACAAGAGGGATATCATTTTAGTATCTGCTCTAGTGCAGAATGAGGAAATGAAGAATCTTGGTATCAGTGATGAGAGATTAATGTTTGTACCTCAGGATTTCACCCACATTGATGTGTTAAAAAAAGCCGGAATTGTGGGTGCTAGAACCGCAATAATTCTTTCTGAAGCCGCTGGAAGCAGAAGCAGTCATGATGTGGATGCCAGAACAATTATGGCAGCTCTGACTATTGAAAAACTCAATCCGGGGATTCATACAGTGGCAGAACTGAATCATTCCGAGTATATGAGCCATCTAAAAATGGGTGGGGTTGACGATGTGGTTTTACAGGGTGAGGTCTCTAGTCGGCTCTTGTTTAGAGCTGGAATGAGCAAGGGGGTTTTACCCTTCTTTGAGGATCTATTAAGTAATGGATCCGGCAATGCCCTTGCCTTTAAACCTTTGCCTAGCGAGTTTGTCGGTAAAGTGTTTCAGACTACTCTGAATCAGTTATACCCTATAATGGGCGGGCCCATCGTAGGAGTTAGAAGTCCGGGAAAACCACTGGAAATTAATCCAGGATCTCGTCCCTTTGCTTTTGGAGACGAGGTTTTGGTGATTCTTCCCTGGAAACAGGCTTAATATTATTCAGAGTCCGAATCGGAATCTTCAACATCGGCTTTGGGGCGAAAACCAGGTGGGAAATCTATGGTGGAGATTCCATGTTTGAACAGAAGCTGCATTTTGCCCTGACTCTCAATCAATATGGAGTAGGGGTCGTAACTGACAACTCTTCCCTGAAGCATCAAGCCTCTTACTAGATAGATACGAACCTGCAATTTGTCCTTGCGTGCCTGAAATAATAGTTGATCCTGAACATTGATTTTCTGCTTAGTCATGATGCTATTGTGCCTTTGGTTCTATTTTGCGTTTTTGAAATTCTTCAATAAGTAGTTGAACCAGCCTGGAGAAATTAGACATTCTGGTGATGATTTCAAACCCGGTTCCAAGTTCTTTCCACTCGGCACGAATATCCACCCCCAAGGCGGCGTATCGGGACTTGTTCATTTCTTCAGCATAACTCTTCAGCATCTGACCCAACTTATGGGAGTTATCGGCATTTTGTGCAAAAAAATGTTCCTTTTCAGTGAGAGAGTTTGCCTCAAAGTTTAAGTGCGCCACATACTCACCAACCAGATTAAGCATGGTCGAATCCTTAATGTATTTACTGAACAGGGGCAGGAGAAGACTGGAGTTTAGAACACCTTCCAGAAGTTTTGAGAGGTTTTTTGAATAAAACAGGGTCCCTGTTTGATTTAAGGTATGGACTGTCATCAGGGACTGATCTTCTGGTACGGGATTTAAACCATCATCCGAGGAAGACAATACAAGCAGATTTTCCCTGAGGCCAAGCCAGATGTTGTAACCACTACTTCGTAACAACCAGGCATCATCACGGATTTTCTGAAATGTAACCATTTGAGCAGTGTAGGGGGCGGTGACTGAATTACCTTGTAAAAGTTCCAGGTTATCGCGAAGAACACTCATTTGCTCAGGCTGAATTATCAATGCCACGGTAACATTGATATCCGGGCTGATTCCGAGAGCAAGCTGCTCTGGCATATACCGATCCACAAGTGAAACAAAGTGTTCTTTAGGTAGATTGTGCTGTACAGAATCTGTTTTAAGAATCTGGGTCAAAAGAAGCTGTAAGTCACTTTGGGAGATTTTTACAAAGGCCAGGCTGTTTTCGGAGAAAAGACTCAATATATTTCCATCAAAGGGAACAAGCGGGGTCTGGTTCTCGGCAGGGGCAGAAGCCGCTAAGGCTGGCTGGGCCCGACGATAGGCATCAAACTCCATGGCCAGTCTTTGAACAAGAGTGGAATCCCCCTTATTCTGGGCCAAAGAAATAAGCTGGTCATAAAACAGTTTTACGACAGTGGCATCCTTGTTGGTATTCGGATCACGAAGGTATCGGTTGCGGGCCTCTACAATAGTTCCGAATAACAAACGATAGGCAAGATCCTGACTGGAGTCAGGGACGGCCTGTACGGGATGAAAACCTGCACCTTCCTGTGGGGAGCTGCTTATCAGGGTGGTTGTGTCCCCCCTTAGTTTCTGGGCAATCATTCTGTGTTCTGCTTCCAGATCCGGCTGATGTGTCTTTTTGTACACTTCCGCTAAGTGTAGATGTGTTTCTTCAGCATCAGGCGATAAAGCCAGGGCTTTTTTGAGATTTTCCTCGGCTAACTGAAAGCGGTTCAAACGATAATAGATCCAGCCCAAGGTATCTAAAAACGCACTGTTTTCAGGATTGTATTGCAGGGATTTGAGAGAGAGTTCCAGGGCTTCTTCCAAATTCCGGTTTTCCTCGGCATAGGTGTATGCGAGATTATTCATGGCCAGATAATTTTTTGGGTCAACCTCAATACACTTTCGGAAGGCCAAAATAGAATCATCCTTGCGGCCAAGATCGTAATAAATGGTAGCCAGATGAAAATGAACATCGGCCAGATCCGGATTTAAGCCACGGGCCTTTTCCAGAACTTCCAGTGCTGAATCCAGATCCTGATTGCGATAGAGGCACCAGCCGAGAGTATCCATAAGGTAGGGATTATTTACCTCAAGTTCATTGGCAATGCGGGCGTGCCTTAATGCTTCTTTGTGCTCGACATTGTTCTGACAATACAGGTAGGCGAGATTGTTGTAGGCCCAGGCATTTTTGGGATCAAGCATTATGATTCTTCTGTAGACCAGTTCCTCAAATTCAAAGGGCTGAGGTATGTTTTTATTCTCAAACTCCTGCTGCAACTGAATGTACTTGGAAGTGATACGGGTAAACAGATTGCGGTTTCTAGGATCGCTGGCCCTGGAGCGTTCCAGTTCCATTGTGACCATTCTTAACCGTCGATAGGGGTTGGCATCTTTTAAGTACCAGTGGTAGAAGTTTCCCAAGGCAAAATGAAACATGGGGTCTGATGGAGGTCTTATGGAAATTTCATTCAAGATTGTCTCGGCAACCGGGGTGACGGATTCTGTAAATTTTTGAGACTCAAACAGATAGATTTGAGACATTGCTGAGAGAAGCCTTACCCAGGAAGAATTCTGTGAGTCGGAACTTTCCCTTAAAAAGCGACGAATCCAGGCACTGTCGAGTTCTTGAGTTTTGGAGGGTTCAAGAATAAAAAATGCCTGAATCACCAACTGATCCTGCTTAGGCAGATTTTTTAACTTATAGTTGCTTGCCATAAAGAAGAGGCTGTCGGTTCGATCCCTGGTTTCATGAGTCGAATACTGGCTGTAGTAGTTTTGCAGATTGCTTAACAGAAGACCGTATTGTCCCGGGTGTTCTCTTAACTGTTTAAAAAGATATTCCTGCTGCACAGCTAAATGGTTTGAAGAGTCAAAAGCTATATTTTGAAACCCAAAGAGAGGAACATCCAGTTCCAGAGTATGTAAAAGACTCTGTGAATAAATTGGAGAACTCAGCGAAAGAATCAGCAACAGAATCAGTTTCATTAAACCACCTTACTATTCTTCGCGCAATTCCCGTAGTACTTCGCGTTCTATGCGCTGGCAGGCCCGTTCATAGGACTCTCGAGCCGTTAAACTTCCAGAAAAAGCTGCCTCC